>JBOFDR010000176.1:0-3785 GCA_051647205.1 Brevinema sp.
TAATCAATTTTTGGTTAAATATGTGGTGTAGGAATTTTGTGAAATGACCATTAGTTCTGAAAACAAGCTTACCATTATTAGCTTGGATACTTGTTTTAATAGGTTCTAGGTGAAGTACTATCAAATCTTGATTAGGATCCTGTATTACTTGTTTTATATTAGCGATATAAATGTAAGTGCTTCCTAGTATTTCTGTTTTATGCCAGTAACGCCATTTTCTAAAATTATAGTGTTGTTTTTCTGTCCAATCAATTCGGTAGATCTTTCCTTTAGTAGTATCAATGCTTGCTTTTCCTAGTCCACTATCACTATATGTATATATAATATCATCATTTAAAGGAACAATATTTCCTACTTGATACTCGGTCATTAGCACATTATTATCTGCTAGATGTTGAGGATCATGATATCCATATGTAGAGAGTGACACTTGGTAAATTTTCTCAGGGTCACCCGTTAATTTCTTTCCTGTAAACCCCCATAACATATAGACACGATATGGTTGTTTTTGCATATCCTCACGTCGACTTATTCCTAGATAAAAATGCTGTGTAAGATACTCCAGGTCCCATATATGAATAAGAGCATTAGCTATATTCATAAATTTTCCGCTTACATGAGATTCGATATACTCCTCACTTTTTTGTTGAAGCCAGTCTGTAACTGTTTTAGGATCAGCTTTTGTTATGATTTCTTTGGCTTTATCTATTAATGACCAAGTTTCTCTATTCCATACCTTAAGACTTTCTGGATTAATGATAAAGGACTTTCCATTTTTAGATAGTGTTAATTCAAAACATTTGAAAATATTTTGAGTTATAGTACCACGCTCTGTAAATTTTCCGATATATCGGTAGTATTCTTGAGGCATTTCACTATCATCATACCAATAATACCATGCTGCTAGTTTTTTTTGCTTTTTGCTTCGTGAATTTAACAATCTCAAAACTCTTTATTGTACCTTCAGGACCATCTTCATCTTTTAATTTAATTGGTTTATTTTGAGAAGTTATTTTTTCCATATTATATACAGAAAAATAGTAGTCCATAGTAGAATTACCAATTGATCTTATTCGAGTATTAGTAACTACTTGCCATGAGATATCAGTTGAGAAGCCATGCATCTGTATTCGAAATATATCTGAAAAACTAGTGTAATAGTGTGTGAATTCGTTTTTTGTTTCCTGCATCTTTCAAGGTCTTCTAATAACCTCTTTCATTTTAACAATAGTATCTGATAAATCTCCATGTAATTCTCCATGATAGAGGGTGGAAACTCGATTATGAATATAATCATGTACCTTGTTGCCACGAAGAGTATCATAAAAAAACTTATTCCATGCATCTTTAGATGTATCTATATCTACAGATTCTGATGACTTTACCAGCTGACAGGCAGTCAAAAAAGTAATTAATATTAAGAAGATCTTTTTATAATACTTTATAATCATCTTATTTCTCCTTGATCATATGCTATTTTTTCAGATTTGTTTTTCCAATCTTTCTCGTTATAAACTTTTCTATTAAAAAATAGCTATTTCTACTAAATTGTTCTAATATTTATATTATGTATGCCTCTCATCAGTATAGGCAATGACAAGAAAAAATAGTAGATATGATTATTTAAATAAGGTAATATAAGTTATTGTTAGAAAAGAAAACAAAAAGCCAGCTATTATTTGGTATCTGTTTTTTTTATAATTATTTTCATCATAAATAATCATTTAGAATCGCACTATGGAGCATGATGATCTAAGATATTTTTGAATACTATATTCTATCAAGAGTTATTTGACTTTTTAAGTTATCATATAAGATAGTAAGGAGTGTTGATGCAAACGCTATTTTCATATAAAAAGCTTATATTTTCGTATATCAATAAACAGGATCTTTTGGATATTACTAATATGCTTGCAAAAGAAAGCGTATGTCGTTATATGCTATTTGGTCCTAACACCGAAGATGAAAGTAAAGCGTATTTCCTTCCCTTAATTGAGGAAATTCAAGAAAGTTTAACTAATCATAAATTACCACTAAGCCATGTTTTTACTATAAAAGAAAATGACCAATTTATAGGTCAGTGTGCTTTATTACCTATTGCATTTTCTAAAGATAATTATCTCATTGGTTATCAGATTGATGAGCCATTTTGGGGAAGAGGGGTAGGGATGATTGCTGGTGAATTTTTATTACATTATGGATTTAATGTACTTCATGCTCATCGAATTACAGGAGATTGTCTGAGTAACAATCTTGGATCTAAGCGTATCATGGAAAAACTTGGATTTGAACAGGAAGGTATGCTGAAACAATATTATTTTAAAAACAATTGCTTTTATGATAATCTTCTCTATGCTATTTTTAACAATAATCAATCGGGCATATAAAAACAACTATAGAAATACAGTGGTTTTTATATGCCCGATTGAGCTTTCGGAAAGAGTGGGATTCGAACCCACGAAACGTTACCGTTTACACGCGTTCCAGGCGTGCGCCTTCGACCACTCGGCCATCTTTCCTTAAATTGTTAGTAATTATAACATATTATAGAATAAAATTCAATACTTTTAGAGGTGAATCTACAAATTTATTTATTCTTCTTCACCTATTGGAATATCAAAAATCTCTGCTGGTTGACGAGTTGCAGACATTAAGTTATGCCAGAAAATAGAATTTGGGTTTAGATGTTTACGTTGTGAGATTGCTAGTTTAATAGGTACATGAGTGTACATATTATTCCAACGACCGATGATTAGATCTGTTTTACCAGCCATAGCAGCATGTACTGCATTTTGCCCAAGTAATAAACAATATAAAGAGTCGTTAGGGCAAGCAGCAGCACTACGAATCATATAGCTTGGATCAATATATTTAAGGTTTATGCTTATCTTTCTTTCTTTAAAGTAAGCGAGGATACGTTCTCTCATCCAAAGTCCTACATCTTCCAAGCGAACATTATCGGAAGCATCCTTTTCTTGGTGTTCTCGATCTTTAACAAGAATATCTTGTCCCGCTCCTTCAGCTATCACAATTACAGCGTGGTCACGTGCAAGAAGTCTTTTTTCAAGAGCATACAGGAATCCATCTTCCCCTTCCATGCGGAATGCAACTTCAGGAATAAAAAGGAAATTTACGTCGTTCATGGCTAAAGTAGCATTTGCTGCAATAAAACCTGAGTGACGTCCCATTAATTTTACAAGTCCAATCCCCATAGGAGCATTATCTGCTTCGATACTTGCACTTGAAATAGCGTTTACAGCCAGACTAAAAGCTGTTTCAAAACCAAAAGAGCTTTGAATATAGCTAATATCATTATCAATAGTTTTTGGAATTCCGATTACAGAGATATCGAGACCTCTTCTTTCGATCTCTTCGACAATTTTATGAGCACCTTTAAGAGTACCATCTCCACCAATTGTAAAGAGCATATTGATATCTAAAAATTCTAAATTATCAACGATTTCTGTTATTTTATCTCCACCACCTCTTGATGAACCAAGAATAGTTCCTCCAAGAGTGTGGATTCGATCAACAAATTCAGGATCTAGGGGGATGGGTTTGTACTTTTTAAGATTAATTAACCCTTGATATCCGTAAGGAATCCCTAAGATAGAATGAACTCCGTAGCTATAATATAATTCACGAACAATGGATCGAATGACATCGTTTAATCCAGGACATAAGCCACCACAAGTGGTTATTGCAGCTTTTACTTTTTTTGGGTCAAAATACATTTTTTTTCTTGGACCTGCTTTTTCAAAAGAACTATCAGGATCTGGTAGAGT
>JBOFDR010000177.1:0-2707 GCA_051647205.1 Brevinema sp.
AATAAATGTTCGTACTAATGTTGTCTTACCCGCACCAAGATCGCCCTGAAGGACGAAAATGTGTGGGTATTTTTTTTGATTTAATTCAAGACAAATTTTGTGCAATTCTTGTGCGGAAGTAATGGTAAAGTTTTGTGCCATTATTTGAATTCCTTGGCAGTGTAAGGTTCAGTAAATAGCTTTTTGATGTATTATCGAAAAGTTTATTATGTGATATTGTACAACAAATTAAAAAAATTTTCAAAAATTATCTTAAAAGCTCTTGACCTCTCTTGCATAACAGTGTATAATTTGTGCAAGAATTGTGTGATTCTTTAGGGGCTTTGCAGATTGGATAAAATAAATTAATAAGAAATTAGTACAGGATTCTTGTACTAATTTTAAAGTGAGAAGGGAGGGGATATCATGAAAGTGATTCCTATAGTGGAGATAAAAAATGGTCAAACTCAGTTTGGCTTACCTGAACGAGAGGGTATGTCTGCACGTATCAAAAATCCTGTGCTTCATTTTAGGTATTGGATTGATCAAGGTGCTCAGTCTGTCTTTGTGAAGGACAGTGATGGTGTTGTAGAAGGAAAGCCCCAACACTATCAGTTTTTAGATTATTTAGATAGTTCTATAAAAGAAAGAATTTATTACTGTGGTGGAATCAGAGATTTACGAAGTGTGCGAATTTTTGAACAACGAAAATATACAAAAATTGTTTCTGCGACTTCATTAATTGAAAATAAAAAGTTTTTAAGAAATATTGTATCTAATAATATTGAGCCTATAGCATTGTGGATTGATTCCGTAGATGGGTTTGTATATACCAAAAATGCAACACATAATATAGGAAAAAGGACAATCGACTTAGTACGTTCTTTGCCTGAATATGGTATTGATGAAATTTTCTTTTGTGGACGATCAGAACAAGGTATACTTACCACTCCAGATTATGATATGATCGAAAATCTATTAGATTTAGATATTCCCGCTTTATATGTTGCTGATAATGTATCTACTCTGGATCAATTAAAAAGATTACAACAATACACTTCCCATGGATTAGCTGGAGTAGCTTTGAAAAATCCTTTGTATAATGGTGCTATAAAAATGTCTGAAGCAAGACTTTTGTTTCAACAAAAAAATATTATTTAAATCAATCATTAAGGGAGTTACTGTTAAAAGTAAGTCCCTTATTTTATAAAATTCATTATAACTATAATAGAGGCTAAGATTTTTTATGACTATAGATCGAAGAAATACAAGAGAATTGTCAGTGGGTACCGTGAAAATTGGCGGAAAACATTCTATTTCTATTCAATCAATGCTATCTGTTCCTACTGTAGATATAGAAACAGCTGTCAATCAATTATTTCATCTTGCATCTGCAGGATGTGATCTGGTGCGATTGGGAGTGCCTGATGAAGAGTCAGCTAGAGCGTTAAAAAAAATCAAAGAACGCACTCCCTTACCTATCATTGCGGATATCCATTTTGATTACAAACTTGCATTAATAGCCATAGAATCTGGGGTAGACGGTCTTCGTCTTAATCCAGGAAATATTAGAAATTTGGATCATGTGCGTGATGTTGTTACTGCTGCTAAAGAGAGAGCTATTCCTATCAGAATTGGAGTCAACGCAGGATCTTTGGACCCTAATAAATATCCTCACCCTACGCCAAAAGCAATGGTAGATTCTTCTTTTGAACATATTAAAGTACTTGAAGATTTGGATTTTAGAGATATTAAGGTATCTTTCAAATCTAGTCATGTTCCTACTATGATAGAGGCAAATCGTCTTTTTGCATCTCAAACTAACTATCCTCTTCATCTTGGTGTTACAGAAGCTGGTGATGGTATGCAGGCTGTAGTAAAAAATGCTATTGGTATGGGTACTCTTCTTCAAGAAGGAATAGGTGATACGTTACGTGTTTCTATCACTGGTGATGTTATTCAAGAAGTTGAAGCAGCTCGTTACATTCTTAGAAGTTTAGGTCTGAGACAAGAAGGAATAGAGATCATCTCTTGTCCTACATGTGCTCGTGTAGAATACGATGTGCTTGAGGCAGTTACTGAATTCAAAAAACATACCCAGCACATCAAATCTTATATCCGTGTTGCGATCATGGGATGTGTTGTCAATGGTCCTGGTGAAGCAAAAGAAGCTGATCTCGGGATTGCTGTAGGTAAAACCAGTGCTGTGTTATTTAAAAAAGGCGAAGTATTTGGGAAATATTCTAAGGATGAAATGATCTCTGCTCTTTTAGAAGAAACACTCAAAATTGATGCCATCCGTCAAGCTGAATCTTTAGCCGAAGGTAAATAAACTAAATCTTAGTAAAAATAAATTTTATAAAATCATTTATAATAAATTAATAAAGGAGCTCTCTGTGGCTGTACCTAAATTTTATGAGTTTTGTGCTCCTATCCTTCATCATCTAAAAGATAAAGATGAATCGATTTCTAAAAAAGATCTTCTTGATTGTATTGTCAAAGAAATGAATATTTCAGAAGAAGATCAAAAAGAAACAATTAACAGTGGTATGCCTAAGTATAGTCATCGTTTTGGGTGGGCATTATCACACCTAAAAAAGGCAGAATTGATTGAAAATGTAGCTAAAGGTATTTATCAATTATCTGATCAAGGAAAGAATTTTTGTACAAAAAATACAAATATATCTTGGGATGCGATTCTTGAAAAAACCAACTTACTCTTAAATTG
>JBOFDR010000178.1:0-1535 GCA_051647205.1 Brevinema sp.
TTGAATACTTTTGATTTGTCTTTTACGTAGTAATTGTTGCTGATTGTAGGAAAATAAGATATTGATGATATTTTTTTTTCTAACTAAAGTTCCAACAATCGCTCCTAGACCTATTAAAAAAAGTAGTAATATAATCGGCGTTTGAGATAAATTAACAAAAAGCATATTCTGTCCTTCTTAAAAGATTTTTTATTCTTGTTATGATATATGATCTTGGTATTCTTTAATGATAAAATATTTGGTGACTTTTGTGATTAGAATTTTTAAAATAAAGTACCCCAATCCTGCTATGGTAGTAGTAAATATAATAGTTGCAATTATCCCAGTCCATCCAAAACCAAATTGTAATTCTGTTGGAGTGATATCTTTTAATTTTAAGAAGTTTGGTAAGGGGGTTTCATAGATCATATAAAAAATATTTTTTATTTTTGAGATAATAATACCAATAAGCAAACTAGAAATTAATATCCAGTAGTTTTTTGAAAAAGGATAGTGGCTATGTCCCCAAGTATAAAGATAACGATAAATATTTTTATCTCTTAGACTTACGATACACAGAATCATCAATAAGAACACAATGCCCACTAAGATTTTAGTACAACTCGTTATAAAATCAACAAATAAAATCATCTTGGTGAGAATTTGCCAGTTATGGTAACTATCCTTAGATTTTTGTGCTATTAAGCTTTCATTAGTGTAGTTATTAATCCATCGGGTGTTTTTTAATATTTGTAATTTGGTTAATGAGTTATTTGTTGTTTTGATGAGATTATTTAGTAACTCTCTATTTACAAAAATCGCTGAGTTCAGCTCTTTTATAGGAAATTCCATTATTTCATCTATACCAAGATCAATTACTACATCTGATCCTTCGATATTCTTTATATTTAGGCTAATAAAAGACGAATTGTCTATAGCTTCAGAAGCATCCTTACCTATGATGACCTTGTTATTAGATGTTTTAGATATGAGATCATTGTAAAATAGAAAATTAGTTCCTGTAATTGATTTGATACAGATTGGTCTTTCAAATCTATTTTTGTTATTCTCTGAATAACTCACTGTATCGTTAATAATAAATCCTGATATCTCTAAACTTGTCAAATAAGGTATATTATTTTGTATCAAATGACTTTGTAGATCGGCAGATAATTCAAATAGATCTTTTGGTGTTTTTAAATAAAAATGTGATAAATAATTTTTAGGAAATAAGGTGGTCTTACCAAACAGTGTTCTGTCCCAAAATTTTTGACGACCTTTATAAGCATCTATATTGAAAAAATAATTTTCTGTTGTAAGATATCCAAAAATTGAGAATATTATTAAAGAAATAATAATAATTGTTTCTTTGCTCTGATTTATTATTCGTTCGATACTGTTAATTAAGATGAGTAAAACACTATAAATAATAAACACATAAAAAAGACCTTGAGAAAGCATTCTTAACCAATCTTCTATATTAATCTGAGGAGTAAATATATAATCCAATGGCAACCAAAATTCTTGAAACAATCCATCAAATGCAATAATAGGAT
>JBOFDR010000179.1:0-3967 GCA_051647205.1 Brevinema sp.
GATCTCCGTGTAAGATAATTTGATGATTTGTCTATCGACAATGCACCTATCTTTCAAATAGCAATATTATATATATTAAAAATTTATTATTTGATCTCTAAATTACTTAAGGCAATATTTATTTATATATTTTTATAGGGTTAGTAAATTCCCAGTATTTTTAATAGACTTGCTCTAAGTTAAATACCACGTGGAGTTACTTTTTTCCAACTGATCCCTATAGATCTTCATATACATGTTATTTATCATTTATCGGCACTTATATTAGACAGCGTTTATGATTAATAATAACAATTTTGATTTAAAAGTCAATAAAATTTTGTAAAAACCAATATCATACTTTTATATATTTATTATAGTTTATAATAATAGATTTGTCAAGGTTTAGGATGAACTTACTAATACTTTGAATAAAACAAAATAAGTCATTTGGACAGTTACAATATATTTTCAAAATTTGCATTCTGTACAGATAAATTATAACAGTATATAAAGATAACAAGTTTTCTATTATATTTTATATAATTTTACTATCAAAATGTTATGAAATGGGTTTATATATCATTAAATTGTTGTATCCCTTATTTTTATATAGAATTATTATACAGTAAGGAATTGAAAGAACGTAAGAATGAATTTCATAAAACACAAAAGAAAATGCTGAAATATATGTCAACTATTATGCAAAATGATGAGCTTTTTTCAGCAAATACAAGAGATAGAATCAAACAAGCTCATCAAGGTATATGGACAGAAACCTATACAGAATACTACGATAGCATTGATTTTGATAAATCAAAAAATTTTCTATTAAGCCAAACGATGAGTACAGAAACAGGATTAAGAGATTTAGCACTAAGATACATTACTGTGATTTTGCAAGTATGTTTGAAATCAAAAAACATAAAATATTCGTCAAAATTGATCTATCAGATTTTAAAAAGTGTTTTACCTGATCATATCTCTATGGGTGATCTAGGAATAGAAACACTTAATAAGTACATAAAAGATATTGATATAAATAATCAAGCTCAAAACTATAAAACTACTTTTGAACAAATACAAGTCTATGAGATTATGGACAAACAAGACAAAATAAAAGAGCTAGCGAATATCAAAAAAGAATATCCACCATATACAAAATGGACAAAAAAAGATATGTTAAAAATGGAGTTACTATTAAAAGAACAGGATGAAAATATACCAGATTATAAATTTTTTAACTGGACAGAATATTATAAAGAATGGAAGCAAGGTGAAGTTTATGATTTGTATTACAAGTTTGTAAAATCAAAAAACGACAGCATTTTATTTTAATAGCTATATACATTGAATAAGACTAGATATAAATAGGGAAGATTTATGAAAAATGGAATTTCAAAATCTTCCTATTTTGATTGTAAAATGCATGTAATAATATTGTGTAATTACAATAAAAATCATAGGTTTTATTTATGGGAATCATAAAGCGAAATAAAACATATTATCTGAGAATGATGATTAATGGTGTCGAGTACAGAAAGCCTTTGAAAACAGAGAATAAAAGAGTTGCTCAAGATATTTATAACCAATGGAATTATCAATATCAAGTGAATAAAATGAATGGGATGAATGGAATACCGTTGATCCATATTTCTAAAAATCATAAAGTTGAGGAAGTTTTTACGGATGATGAGCTTGAAAGAATGTGGCATTATTGTATTCAAAACGGAAAATTGGATTTTATGAACTATATGATTACCTTGTTTTTGACAGGGGCAAGACCTAACGAAATATTGAAGATGACAAAAGATGATATTGATTTTGAAAATAATACAATAGTAGACAACAATTGTGAAATCATAATCCTATCGTGTGAGATTAAAAGAGTAAATCAAGGCAAGACATTAATTATCGGCAATCAAGATACAAGACAAGACGATAGCATGATTAAAACTTTGAAGCTATCTTGGGAATGGTATGAGATATTACTGAAAGATAAGATTTATGCAAATGAATTATCAAGGCAATTAGGGTATAAAACTCCTCGATATGTAGAAAATATCTTGCGACTTAGATTTCTATCCCCTAAAATTCAGAAGATGGTATTAACAGGCCAGCAGAAAACAAATTGGACGAATAAGCTATTATTCAGTATGAAATCTCATAATTGGAGAGAACAAGAAAGGGGCTATTAGGAATTTAATTTTAATACCTTTAAAAACGCTGTTAAAAGCATATTATAAAGGCATTATAATGCTATTAAAAAACGACTACAAATATTTGTAGTCGTTTTTATTTGTATATTTTTTTATTATGAAATTCAGTAAAACGATTGAAATTCTGAGGAGCGAACCCAGAAATTTCCACTTTGAGAATTCTTTAAATTTAAAGAGTGAAATTCTCAGAAAGATGTTCTCAGAAGTAATTTATATCAATAAATGCAAGCTCCATCTCCCGTGTACCGCGGTTTCGAATCTGATTTGGTTAAAAAGAAAGGAGCTAGGTATAACCTATCTCCACTTACACTCTGATGATACAGTGATCAGCGAACTATTCTCCAGAACAGGATGTTCGCAGTGTAGAATTTTTGATGAGGTATCAGGGAAAAAATTTCAAGGAACAGGGATTTATTCAGGAATAACAGGTAACTTAATAGCTAGAGAATTTTTCTACTGATTGCTGTGCCCTGTGCATCTAGACTGTACCCTTACTTGATGGACATCATTGTCCGTTCAAGCACTGTGACTTCCTGTCTTGACAAAAAAACAATCCCATAGTATAATATATACTTATGGGATTGTTTTATAGATATACGAAGTACAATATTATGAGAATTTATCTACTTTTAATAACTGTTTTGTGATTCTTGGAGCGTGTGCGAAGAAGAGGGCTTCGACACAGGCTAAGGCTGAGATTCCAGCTCATTCTCAATAACTAATCTTTGATCCTAGCACAGGAAGTACTAAAATACTGGATGATGAAATAACTAATGAAGTAGTCACCCAGCCTCTCGTCGCTAGCTATGATAAGGGACTCGATCTGATTTTATTAAATAGTTGTTTTGATGCTTGGTATAGTGGTTTTTATTTCTTTAAACCACTTAACTTTTATCAAATTATTGCTGCGGAACCTGATTCAGCAACACATCAAGCTATTTACTGGAATAAAGAAAATAATCAGTATTATCACGTTCTTTCTTCTTGGTACGCTGTAAAAAAATATCAAATGTCCAATTTACTCTAGATCCTGCTCAACAAAATGAACCTTTATTTTTTGAAAAAGACCGAGAAGTTGTGACAGAAGAGACGAAAAAAAACATCTATGGATACGTAGATAGAACAGGATTTTTAGAAATTAGTAAATCAACTAATCTTGTAGTACCTGATTTTGAGCTTCTTTATGCTGGTAGTTTGTCTCCATTAGAACGCATTTATGTAGATACGAATAGTGGTGATACTTTTATAAAAGAACTCGTACCTGTCGATATATCTGTTTATACAACTAGTCGTTTTTCCAATTTTGATCAGACTAATATGATAACAGATCCTATAGTATCTAATTTAGCTAGTACTAATTTTTATTAAGTTTCTAGTCCTATATATCCTAGCACTAACGAAAGAGGATATCTACAATTTAAAAATAGCAATAACTATTTTTTCTCATTAGATAATTACTCTAAAGAACCTAAAGTTCCTGAGAGATATAAATAATAGCCAATTACTCACATGTGAGATGATAGAATGTAGATCTAGGATATTTTTCTCCTGAGTGTTCATTATACATAAAAGTCCCTTCCTTATTATTCTGAAGATCAAATGCTTGTCCAAGTGTATGTTGAGAAGCCATATAAGAGGACCTTTATCTATATATTCTCCTAGAACTGCCTGTACGCCTTTACTTTTAACATCTATAACAATCTGATCTTTTGCGTCTTTGATTCGAGTTTCAAAGTATCCTGCTACTTTATTTTTTTCATAATAAGCTT
>JBOFDR010000180.1:0-1917 GCA_051647205.1 Brevinema sp.
ATAATATTATATAAGAAAATGCTATGAAAATTTTAATTTTTTTGGTCTTTTTTATTAATATCTCTATTTTGGGATATAGTCAAAATACCACAAATCCAGCTTTAGAAATAAAAGAGCTTTTGCATGATAAAGAAAGTAAACATTTTCTTTCTTTATTCCAGCAAGGGCGTTTTTCGATTTTAAATAATGAGTTATCAAGCTATTCTAAAAGACAAAAATCTCCGATCCGTGAAGAATTTCGATGGCTTAAAGGACATACTCTCTATCAAATTAATAATCTTAGCAACGCAAAAAGTCAACTCTCTCCTCTAACAGAGTCAACTAATATCAATATCAAACAACGTGCTTTTCTTGATTTAGCAAATATTGCACTTATTAATAATGACTCTATCAATGCTGAATTTTATCTTATAAAAATTATTTCTGATAAAACTAATACAACGATCAAAGAAATTGCCCAAGCAAAATTAATGGGGATCTATCTTGCTAAGAATGACGGATCGTTTAAGACAAGTAAAGAAGTATCAAAATTAATGCAAGCCTTTGAATCAGCATATCCAAATTCTCCCTATTTACAGGAATTACAGTATTTATTTGCAATGTATCAATTTTATCATTTTCATCCCAATGCTGCAAAAGAATCAGTTAGCAAAATGCTTGAAAATAATACAAACGACCAAGTTCAACGTCTTATGGGCGAAATTGCTTTGTCTGAACTAAATTATAAAGAAGCTCAAAAATACTACCTACCTCTTACCATTAAACCAAATCGTTTTCGAGATGAAGCTAGTTATAAATCAGCCCTTATTTACAAACTAAATAAAGACTTCACAAATGCACGCTCTCTTTTAATTGATCTTATAAAATACCAACCTCGATCTTCTTATATTAATCGAGCAAAATCAGAGCTAGCTACCTTAGATATTGTTATGAAAAATTATGATGAGGCAATGAGATATTATTTATTTGAGAGTGGATTTACCGGTACTAGAAAAGCATTAGCTTTATTAAAAATTACTGAAATCTATTACCTAAAAGGAGACACTACTTCCACCAAACGTACTGCTTTCCGTATTCAACGAGAGTATCCATATAGTTCTTATGCAAATGAAGCTCTTTACTGGCTTGGACGTAGCTACATGATTGATAAAAATTTTGAGCAAAGCATTAAGCATTTTGATGAGTATTTGATACGAGAACCGCAAAGCCCTAAAAATGAAGAAATTACAATTTTTCTTGGGCATTCTTATGCCAATCTCAACAACTTTACTAAATCACGTTCTTATTTCCAGCAAATTATCCGTTATTCTAAAAATGAACCTTTAATTAGAAATGCCCTTCTTGGATTAGGTAGTAGCTACAGTAAAGACCAGCCAATACGCTCTTTAGAATATTATGATGAGGTTTCAAAAAAATGGCCTAAGGCTGCTGAATCAGCTCAAGCTCTTTATTTAGCTGGTGCAACTAGATATAATCTCCGTGAAAATAAAAATGCTATTGCTAATTTTTCTACACTTACAAATTCTTTTCCTCACTCATCTTTATACCCAGATAGTGTACTTGCCTTAGCCAAATTAGAGTTCAAAGCAGAAAATTTTCAGAAAATTATTGATCTTACAAATATTAAAAACAATAATAAAGAAATTTTATCCGAATTCAAAGAACTCTCTGCCCGAAGTCTTTTTCGCATAAAAGATTATGATAAGGCTTTACTTTTATTTCAAGAAGCTTCATCCTTAACCACAAATAATATACGTAAGAAAGAACTTTTTTTAGCAGAGGGTTCCACTCTTAGAAATCTTGAACGTCATGACGAGGCAGTCCGGCAGTACGAAAAATATTTATCAACTATTAAAAAAAATGACCATAATCTTGAAGAATTAATTTGGAACGAAATCATTAGTAGCTATATTGAAA
>JBOFDR010000181.1:0-17005 GCA_051647205.1 Brevinema sp.
CCTTAATTCGCCAATGATACTCTTTTATTAGGGGAAAGTAGGTACTACCAGTTTTTTTGTATTCATTTTTTTATTCATACATATATATATATCATTATTAGATTAAGAGGTCTCTTGTGAAACAATTTTTATTGTTGTTATCTTTTTAATACTACTTTATTTAATCTTTTATTTGACTTCATTTTTAATTTAATGTATGATAATATAATAAGATTAAATTAAGTTTTTAGGAGATATATATGAACATTACTTTTAAAGGTCAACCAATGACATTAGTTGGTAAACAGCTACAAAAAGGTGATCATGCACCTGATTTTAAAGCAGTAACAATTATTTTAGAACCTTGGTCCTTATCTAATATTGAAGGTGTGAAGATTATTTCAGTTGTCCCTTCTTTAGATACAGGTGTTTGCCAAACGCAAACAATGCAATTTAATAATTCTATAGCACAAATTCCAGAAATTAATATGATAACTATCTCTTTAGATTTGCCTTTTGCTCAACAACGTTGGTGTGGAGCAAACGATATTAATATGACCATATTATCTGATTATCAGGATCGTGAATTTGCTCATAAATATGGACTTTTAATTGATGAATTAAAACTATTAGCACGATCTGTTTTTGTATTAGATAGTAATAATATTATTCAATATGTTGAGTATGTTACAGAAATTGGTGACGAACCAAACTATCAAAACGCTTTAAATGTGGCAAAATCAATTATATAAGTTTCGATTAGTGATCTAAATAAAAAACACCCATAAAGGGTGTTTTTTTTGTTTTTTAGATATTTTATCGCTTATTATTCTAATGAAATCTGGAAAAAAACCGAAAATTTATATAGAATAATAATTTTTTATCTTTGAGGGGCACTATGATAGACATTTTTAATTCTTCTAAGAATATTGTGACTTCACATTCTATTTTGATGTCTTCTAAACAAAATCATTCTTCTTCTAAAAATGAGAAGTTTGGCGAAGTTCTAGATAGATCTTTATCAGAACAAAAGCAACTAACATATGAATTAAAACGAGAAAAACAAATTATAAAGCAAAAAACAGAATTAAAAGAGCTTAAAAATCGTTTAACAGAATTGCAAACAAAACAGACCAAAAATATAACTAATGATCCTTTGATCGATAATTTAGAACCTCAATCAGATATTCAATTAATTCAAGAATTAGTGTTTTTTGTAGAAAATACTTTAGAATCTTTGGAATCAGTAGATAATGTATCTGAAATTACAGAAATAATTCCAGTATTATCAGAATTAATAACACATTCTTTATTTGATATGGAAGAAAATGAACAGCTAGATCCTCGTATGTTAACCTTAGTTGATCAATTTGTGTTTGTAATAGATCAAGAAAAAAACTTTCAAACAATTTCAGAATATCCTGAAAAATACAATTTTATTACTAACCTAATACGAGAAGTACATGAAACACTTTCTAATATTTCTGAAGAACTCGGATTTAAATTATCAGAAGATTTTCAAATATTAGCAGAAACTGAAAGTTTTGATCTTGAAGCAACCGCTAAAGAAAATGACATAGTTATCTCAGAAGAATCTCAGCCCAAATCCTCTTCAGATTCTGAATCAGGATCAGAACATCAAAAAGATACTCTTATTATAACAGATACTCGTTCAATTAAACCACAAAAAAAAATAGTTATTGATCAGATGGAACCTGTTGTTTTTTCTAAAACATTAGAAGATATTGATAAAGAATATATTGGTAATTTCTCACTTGAGAATGATCATTCTTTTATTATTAACACTAAGCCAGAAGGATCAATTTTTAAGCCGGATACGTTATTATCGATCCAAAAAAGCTATAACTTTTTCTCTTCAACTGTATCAAGAGTGCAGGTGGAAGCATTAATGCAGAGTGTTTCGGTAAAAGCTTCTATACTTATGAATGATGGAGGAAGTGAGCTTCGGTTAAAATTGACTCCTCCAGAACTTGGTCAGATGAAGCTTTCGTTTATTTCTGAAGATGGTATGATGACAGGTAAGGTTGTAGTAGAAACATCAGAAGCAAAAATGTTTTTTGAACAAAATCTTGATAATCTTCGTGAATCTTTAGCTAATGAAGGGATTCGTCTTGTTGATGTAAGTGTTGAACTTGGAAATCAAAATGAATTTCAATCAGACGATTCTCAGGACAATAATATTTCTTCCTTTCAAGCAATCCGTACCACAGGATCTTCTACAGTTGAAATGCCAAAAGTTACAAATAATTTGCAAGATTCACTTGTTGATTTTATTGCATAAAAAGAATATGAAATTATAATATATCATAGAAAGAGAGGGGAAATATGATAGGAAGCGTACAACAACTGCCAACATTGATCTCAGATTCACAAAAAAGAGCTGTTGATCAAAAGATTAATACATTTAATACACAGTTAAAAGAAAAACAAGAAATTGTTAGTAAAAATTCTTTGGGAGAAGCAGATTTTCTCAAACTTTTAGTAACACAATTAAAAACTCAAGATCCAACTAAACCAATGGATGACCAGGCTTTTATTGGGCAAATGGCTCAATTTACCTCATTAAAACAAATGAGTGCTGTTGCAGAAAATATCACTCGTTTTACAAAAGAATTTGATTTTACAAAATCAGTTTCATTGGTCGGAAAAGAAGTCGTATGGACCGATCAAACTGGTTTTAATCAAACTGGTCTTGTCGAATCTGTTATTGTTAAAGAGGGTAATAGTCAACTTAAAGTCAATGGACAATCTGTTTCTTTGAAAGAAGTTACAGAAGTAAAAGACAGTCCAAAACTCATGCTAAAAGAATAATAATATAAAATAAGTAAAAGCACTTTGTGCTGATGGAGAAAAAAAATGGTTCGTTCTTTATATTCAGGTGTCTCAGGTCTTCAAAATCATCAAACAAGAATGGATGTTCTTGGTAATAATATTTCTAACGTAAATACAACAGGTTTTAAAAAGGGAAGAGTAACTTTTCAAGATATTATCTCTCAAACAATGTCTGGAGCAGCAAAACCTAACGAAGTTCGTGGTGGTATTAATGCAAAACAAGTAGGTCTCGGGATGAGTGTTGCAGCTATTGAAAATATTATGACTCAAGGAAGCCTACAAACAACAGGTAAAAATACTGATCTTGCTATTACAGGAGAAGGATTTTTTGTTCTTAAAGATGGAGATCAAAATTTCCATACAAGAAATGGTAATTTTGTTCTTGATGCTGAGGGAACTTTAGTAAATTCTAATGGTCTTAAAGTACAAGGTTGGATGTCTGAACTCTTTCCCACAGGAGAATATATGATTGATTCTTCAGCTCCTATTGGAAATCTAAATATCGAGCCTGGTCAAAAAGTAGAAGCAAAAGAGACCACAACAGTAAAATATAGATCAAATCTTAATGCAAACACTCCTATTGTAGGAGCAGATGCTTCTGCTGCTGAGAGAGTAGCTGCGACCCATGGAACTTCGATCGATGTCTACGATCCTTATGGAAACAACTGGAGACTTTCTTCTAAATTTGAAAGAACAGGACTTAATGAATGGAGTCAAAATTTTTCTATGACAGACGAAAATGGACAGGCTATTGAAAATCTTCGTGTGAGTATTGGAACTCAAAAATTAGATACAAACAACATATTAAATCTTTCTTTTAATACCAATGGTACCTTAGCGGCTGCCACAGAAGGTGCTGGGCAAGCAACAGAATCTGATGCTGAAGGTGGGATTGTTGCCTTAGTGTCTTATGATCACCCTGATGGGACGACACGTAGTTTCAATCTTGAATTAGGTGAAGCAGGAAGCGTGAAAAATACTATTACTCAGTTTGCATCCCGTTTTACAACAGAAGCATACCAACAAGACGGAAATAATATGGGGTATATGGAAAGCTTTTTAATTGATGATGCTGGCGTGATTACAGGTGTAATGGATAATGGTGTCCGAAGACCTTTAGGTCAGATTGCGATGTCTTCTTTTACTAATCCAATGGGTCTTGAAAAAGTAGGAAACTCTTTATATACAGAATCAAATAACTCTGGGATGGCATCTATTGGAGAAGCTGGAATGATGGGGCGTGGTACCTTTATGGTGGGTGCTCTTGAAATGTCTAACGTTGATTTATCAGAATCCTTTACAGATATGATTGTTACTGAAAGAGGATTTCAATCTAATTCACGTGTTATTACCACAAGTGATAATATGCTTCAAGAAGTTTTAAACCTTAAACGATAGTTCGCTTTTAGATTTTGACTTAAAATGATATTTTAGCTTATAATATAATCTAGGAGAATGGTATGGTAGAATTAACAAGATTGAATGGTTCAAAAATCACAATAAATCCTTACCTTGTTGAAACAATAGAATCTAATCCTGATACCACCATCTTAATGAACTCAGGTAAAAAATACCTTGTTTCTGAATCTCCTAGTGAGATTGAAAAGCGTTTTTCAAATTTTATTGCGGGAAGCTTTTACAAAGCGCTGATACATTCTGGAGCAAAAATAAGCGCTCAACCAATTTCACAAAACAAGGAGAACTAAGCTATGGAAAAAGGCTCGATTATTGGATTTATTGTGTGTGCCGTCCTAATGTTTGGTGGAATGTTTGTTTCTGCTGGATCCTTGATACCTTATTGGGACTTAACATCGCTCTTAATTACTGTTGGAGGATCTGTTGGAGCAACCTTATTAGCTAATCCATGGACACGATCTACTCAGCTTGTAAAATTGTTCAATATTGCTTTCAAACAGCCAGCTAATGAGATTGGTGCGATTATTGATACATTATTAACTTTTGGTGAAAAAGCAAGAAAAGAAGGAGTTTTGTCTTTAGAAGATGATGTCTCTGAGATTCCTGATCCTTTTTTACAAAAAGCTATTCGCTTAGTTGTGGATGGTACTGATCCTGAAGTTGTTAAAAGAATTATGTACAACGAAATTAATAAACTCGATGCACGACATAAAGGACTTTCTCAGCTGTTTGCTGACTGGGGAGCTTATGCTCCTGCCTTTGGGATGATTGGAACACTGGTGGGTTTGATTGCCTTATTGGGCAACCTTGCTGACACAGCATCTCTAGGTAAAGGTATGTCTACAGCTTTGATTACAACATTATATGGTTCTATTATTGCAAACTGGATTTGTATACCTGTTGCTGCAAAATTAGTTACTTATAATAATGATGAAGTTCTTATTAAAGAAATTATCTTAGAAGGTGTGCTTTCTATTCAAGCAGGCGATAACCCTTCGATTTTAAGAGAAAGACTTAATTCTTTCTTAGGTTCAAATAGTCGCAAAAAAGATTCAGAATAATAATAAGAGGAGGAAGATATGGACGAACAAGAAAAATGTCCAGATTGTCCCCCACCTGGTGCCCCTGCTTGGATGGCTACGTATGGTGATATGGTGACCTTATTATTAACATTCTTTATTGCTTTGATGGGACTCAAAGTTACCGAAACACAACAAATTCAACTTATTTTGTCCTCATTTGATAATAACTTAGGAAATTTATCTGGAGGGAATACTCTATCTCCTGGTGTTCTGGCAGATATGGGAGCTTCTGTAGAGAGCTTGCCATCAACAACACAAGGACAATCTTTATCCCGTTTTAAGCAACAAGTAGCCGATCTTTTTAAAGCAGAAATCAAATCTGCTAAAGTTCGTATTGATGAGACAACCAAAGGATATAAGATTGTTCTAGCCACTGATTTCTTTTTTCAACCTGCTTCAGCAAATATTGATTATAGTGAAGGTGTTGATATTTTAAGAAAAGTAGCCATGGCACTTAAAGAAGGCCTTACAAATACACGTTTTGAAATTATTGGACATACCGATGCTGGGAACATTAAACCTGGTTCTTATTTATCAGAAAAATTCCCTTCAAACTGGGAACTTTCTGCTGGAAGAGCTGCAACGATTACAAGGTACTTAATTGATTTTGGACTTGAACCTGAACGATTTTTTGTTGAAGGTCGTGCTGAGTATGAGCCTGTTGAATCAAATAATACCCCTGAAGGTCGTGCCTATAACAGACGTGTAGAGATTTTTGTGAGCTTAGATAGGGATAGAAGACAATAGTGTTGATTTTTACGTATTAAAAGTATAGAGGATTTAAGTATAATGAATAAAATTCATGATGTTATTATTATTGGTTCTGGTCCTGCGGGAATGACCGCAGCTATTTATATGGCAAGATCAGGGCATTCTGTTTTATTATTTGAACGTCTAGCTGCAGGTGGTCAAGCAGCATTGACTCATTCTATTGATAATTATCCTGGATTTGAAAATGGAATCAATGGTATGGAACTGAGTGACAAAATGCGTCAACAGGCAGAACGTTTTGGGGCTCATTTTGAATATGATGCTGTTGAAACTCTTGATTATAATGCCTCATCCGAGCTTTATGCTGTAGTTTCTAGCTTAGGAAAAGAATTTGTTGCTAAATCTGTACTTATTACTACCGGAACTATTGCTAAACGTCTTCATGCAAAAGGAGAAGATCGTTATTTTGGCAATGGTATTGGGACTTGTGCTGTTTGTGATGGAGCTTTTTATAAAGACAAAGTAGTTGCGGTGATTGGAGGTGGTAATTCTGCGTTAGAAGAGTCCCTCTACTTAGCAAAAATTGTCAAAAAAGTCTATGTGATTCATAGACGTCAAGAATTTCGTGCAGAAGCATTTGTTCAAGAACAAATAAAAAAAGTTGATAATATAGAATTCGTACTTGATACGGTAGTTGAAGAATTTGCAGGAGATAAACGTCTGAATAAAATCATTCTCAAAAATGTGCATAGTAATGAGATCTTTGAAAAAGAAATCGACGGAGCTTTTTTATATGTGGGATTAGATGCAAACACACAGTTTGTCTCAACTCCTTTTAAAAATGATCAAGGATTTATTAAAGTCGATGATTATAATAACGTAGATGGTAAAGGACTATTTGCTGCAGGTGATTGTTGTGCTGGAAGATTCAAACAAGTTATTATTGCATGTGGTGATGCTGCAAAAGCTTCCTATCATATATCAGAGTACCTAAATCATAGGTATAGGGATATTAGATGAAAAGAAGATTACACTTTGTGATCTGTTTATTTTTAACAAGTTTTGCCTTCGCTAATCAGGAAATACCAACAAATTTAGCAGAAGTATTTATTGATTCTGAAATCATTAATACTTCTGTTTCTGTTTCAAATATTAGTATCCCAAATAAAACTAGTACTTTGTCGAATGTAGAATTGTTATCACAAGAATCTGTAGCTAATGATTCTGTGATTCAAGAGCTAATACCAAAAGAATCTAATCAAAACATTATTGAAAAAACAGTGCTTGAAGATGAATCTAAAATGAAGACTCAAATCGGTACTAAAAAACAATTAATTCCACAACAATCTCTTCCTAAAAATCTTTTAGAAGGTGAGTATCCTCTTATTATTAAGGAGTTTCGTGATATTGTTAAACTTTATCAAAAGTTGCCCAGTAATCAAGATCAAAAAGTTAAATTATTAAGATCGTTGTCTACACGATTGAAAAATATTGAACCAAAAACATCTTTTTTAAAGTCTCAAAAAACGATTATGGAAGCTTCTATTCTTTATCGTTTAACGATTAGAGGAACAGCTGCTAATATGCTTGAAAATGTGATCCAAGAATCTCCGTTTATGGAAATTCGTGATAAAAGTGCTCGTATTTTTGTTTCCTACGCCTTGGTTAATGGTGAAATAAATAACATTAAAAAGTTTCATAACAAATATCAGTCTTATCTATCACCTGAACTAAATACGATGCTATTGATCCTTACGAAAAACCCATCTGATATTAAACCAGATGAAGCATCTTTTATTCTTCAAAATTTGGTTTTATCTCCTAAAGGAAGTCATCACCCTGCAGATATTGCTCTTAGAACGCTCGGGACCATTAAAGCACAGATTAATATAACAGAATTAGATGCAGCTATTAATCTTCTTCTTCATGATAAGGATGAAAAACTGGTCTTTTCTTTAATAAAAGTACGTTTAATGCTTTCTGATGTAAGCGATGATCAATTATATACTTGGGGTAGGTTATTAGGGAAAAATCAAAGAGAATTTATCAGAATTTTACAATCTGTTAATATAAAGCGATACCAGCCATATATCTCTCAATATTATAAAAAAGCTAATGCAGAAAATCGAGGACGTGTTTATAATGTAAAGTTATATCGTTATCGAGGAGAAAAAAAAACTCCTTATAACTTAGAATCTTCAGAAAAATCTTTTAAAGAATATTTAAAAGGTGATATAGAAGAACGTTACCTCGGTATTAATGCTGAGTATGCGTTTCGTAATTTTCTTGCTTTTAAAAGATATGATAAGATTATTGAATATGCATCAATTATCAAAGAAAAATCTGTACCTACATTATCCTATATTAATTTTTGGTATGCGTATTCCTTATTACAAATAGGACAAACTAACAATGTTGTTGAGCTACTTGGTGATGCTATTGCTGATGATCCTGAATCTTATTATGGGTTACTCTCAAAAAATTTAATTAAAACATTATTTAAAAAAAGTTATTTTGTGAAGAATAGTTATTTTAATTCTATGAAATTAAAAAGTTCTAAAAGTTACATGGATCTTATTAAGTATGCTCATATTTTGTATTATTTAGGCTCTAGGGGGGAACGATCCCAAGCAGAAAAGATCTATCTAGATCTTGGTCTGATGAGAAATAGCTCACGGACAAAAATTTCTAATGATAAAAAGATACTCTTCCATGCTTATCTTGACCTTGGATTCACTAAAGATGCACAATCATTAAGTTATTCTGACGGAATTTATAGTCCGTATACTAGAGATATGATGGTCGGAGAATATTTATTAAATCAGAATAAAGTAAATGATTTTAAAACTATTATTACACAACGCAGTACTTCTATTCATAACAGTCTTACTGTTATGATGCCCAAAGATTCTTTAAAGATGTATTATCCTTTATTATATTGTGATTCTATGGTATCTATGCGACAAAAAACAAAGAGACCAATGGATATTTATTTATTGTATTCGGTAATGCGTGCTGAAAGTTTTTACAAAACAAACGCTCGTTCCCGTGTAGGAGCAAGGGGTTTAATGCAGATTATGCCTAAAACTGGTCAGTGGCTTGCTGAAAAATACTTAGAGCGTGGAACAGTCTTTACACTAAATAAATTATATGAACCTGAATTAAATATTTATTTTGGATCGATGTATCTTTACGATAATATTGATCGAATGGGTGTGATTCCTGCATTAGCAGCCTATAATAGTGGGCCTACCTATGTTAATAAGCTGATCAAACAATATCAGCCAAATACAGATCTGGAACTAGTAGAAATCCATCCCAAACGAGAAACCCGTAATTATGTTCGTAAGATTATGGAGTTTTATCATCGCTATAAATCTATTTATGAAGGACAGGAAGTCGAGATTTTTAGTTTATTATCATAAAGATTAATACGTTTAATTTTTTATAGGTGAAAAAATATTTAATTCCCATTTTTCTTAGAAAAGTGGGAATTTTAAATTTAATCTACTATTTAGCTTATTATACTTGCTATTTTTATTGAAAGAATGTATAATTTGATATTATACGAATAGTTAAAAAGGGGCATTTAGGTGTCAGACTTTTCAAAAGAAGAGAAAAATATTCTCCAGAATCTCAAGTCTGGTCGTTGGCTTGACGTAGAACACTTAGCATTTGGACTGTCTGATAATAGTGAGATCGTAAATTGGAGAGATGATATTCTAAAAACCACTAGATTTTGGCAGAAACGTTTAGATCTTTTTTCCTATCAGGATAATAAAAGTGGTTCCATTTTGTTTGCCGAGTGGGAAGATTTTGTAGATTTTTGTTGTGAATATCAAATTAAAACATACCCTGTTTTTTTAGCCGTAAAGAGTTATGTGTTTAAAAAAATTGTGGATTTTTTGTCCCGAGCAAGTCGTGATTGTGATAATTCTAATCGCGAAATTCTTGTCCAGCTAGCATATGCATTCTACGAAGCAGAAATGTTAGATCGATCTGTAGAGACATTAGAGTTTGTTCTTGGTCGTTTTCCTGACGAGAATGATTTTCGTGTCTATACATTATTGGGAGAGATTTATTCATTTGTGTACCAAAAAGATCCTTCTCAAAAAGATCTTGCTGTTTTGATGTTTAATGAACTGTTTCTAAAATGTATAGATGAAGTAGATTTAAATTTAATAGAGTATGATCCTATTTCTCAGTTAGCACAAATGATCCATAAAGATTTATTTCCTGAAAATCACATTAAGTATTGGATACCTATCTATGGATACTTATATGGGGGATTAACAGTACGTCGGAATCTCCGTTATGAAGAATATAAAAAATTACAAGAAAAAATCTCTCAGCTGGAAACTGATGTTCAAGTTGGAGAAAATCTTGAAGTTTTAATTCCCAAACTTCTTAATATTTATTTTTGGGTTTTTGATTATTATATATACCAAATGCATACAACAGGTGGAGCAAATCAAATTTACAGACGAGTTTTAGAACTTTTTGCTCTATTATATCAAGTGCCTATGTATGAAGAATCAGCAAAAAAGCTAGGTCAACGCTCTGAAAGTGTCTTAGATATGCTCCTAGCAAAAGCTGTTCATTAAAAGAGAAATATAAATTAAGCCTGTGGAGGGCAATGCGAAATGTCAGAACAATTTTCTAACAAAAAAGAAGAGTTTCTTGAAGATATTCAAGGGAAGCTAAACGAAGAAAAATGGACAAAAACTCCCCTTGATTCTTATAGTGTGAAAAATTTTGTTGAACTTGACTCTTATATTGAAACAGCGGTTAAAGGTGATTTTCTTGACGAGCTTCGAGCATTGTGCCGAGAGTATCTAAAAGAAGCTACTAATAGCGTTATGGCTTTATATATTGTCGGTGCTATTTCTTTACAAGAATCTGCTATGGACGATTCTTATCTCCCTCTCTTAATTAAGAGTTTTTTAGAAGCTAGAAAAGTAAAAGTTGTTGAATTTTTATGTGAAAAAATATTAATTTATCGTGAACATAAATATGCTCTTAGAACCTTAGAGCAAATATACCAAGATAAAGACGATCAAGAAGCATTATTTGCTGTGAAAAAACGATTAGTTCTTATTGATAGTTCTGATGCTGGAAATGCAAAATTTCTTGGTGAATACTACGGAAAAGAAGATACTGATCTAGCAATGTTCTACTATCGTCTAGCAATTGAACGTTTTATTTTTATACGCAATCTTAAAATGATCGAGGATATTTGGAATAAGATTGTTGCACTATATCCTGAAGACACAAAACTAATCATCGCAATCGCTAAAAAAATTCGTGAAGCTGCTAGTGATGAATATGTTAGTGCACTCGTTTTTAATAATGTTGCAAAAAATCTTCTTAAAGAAGAAAAATTTAAACTTGTACTACCTCTTGTAAAGTTTTCTGTAAGTCTACATCCTTCTGAAAAAACCTACCGTAAAGCATTGGAAGATTGTTATAGAGAGATCTATAAAGATCACCAACAGCTTGAACATTACCTGAAAACTTCTGCTGTGGGACAAAGTTGGAAACCTTATCGGGAAGCGATTCGCTTTTTTGAAACACATATTGCGTTTGATGAGGGTGCCTTTGTTAATCATAAAAGTTGGGGTCTTGGTCAAGTAAAAGTGATCGAAAAAGAACGTGTTATTGTTGATTTTGAAAACAAAAAATCTCATGAAATGAGTTTGACTATTGCGTTAAGAGCTTTGACTGTACTTGATGAAAATCATATCATTTTATGGAAAACACAAAAAGCTGATGAATTGAGCCAAATGCTTACAACTGATCCCCTTCAATTGATTGAATTAATCATGCGTAGTAAGGAAATTGAAGAAATTTCTTCTAAAGAACTAAAAGAAATCATTGTTCCTGAATTATTAACAGATAAAGAATGGACTCGTTGGTGGCTCGTTGCTAAAAAAACTATGGAGTCTTCTAATACGATCGTGCCAAGTCTTGTTAAGCGTAATATGATTGAACTTCGTGATACAGAACGTTCTGTTGTTGAAGAATTGATTAGTCGCTTCAAAAAAACTACAAGCTTTGATAATAAAGTTGCAGTAGCATTGAATTTTGTGGGTAGAGGTGGAGATATCAATATCGAAATCTCTAAATCGATTAAAGAATATTTTATTGACATTCTTAATTCTTCCAATGAAACTGCTGAGAAAAAATTGACAGCTTATCTTCTTATTAAGATTGCAAAAATTGAAAATGCTGAGTCTTTGTTTATTGATCACGGTCTTCTAAATGGTATCAAAAATTTGATGGATTTTTATGTTGATCTTGATGCAGATCTTCAAAAAGCATTATTGTATTATATTCAAAAACAAGAAAATTGGGCATCATTATTTACAGATTTAATGTTAAAAACACCTTTAGCAAAAAATCATAATTTTATGCTTCAAGAACTTGTTTCCCATGATTTTTGGGAAAATATTAATAGTATCTTTTCTTATGTGTTGACTCATTTCCAAGAAAAGCCTGAATTTTTTGTTTGGGTAGCACGTCATGTCTTAGATGATATGAAGGATGATCTTTCTAAAAGTATCACAACAGAAGAATTAGTTCTTCGTATGCTAACTTTGCTTGATATTTTAAATTCTGAGATTGGTATCAAAACAGCTCTTGGGAAAAATAAAAAACTTTTATCTCAGATTGAAGAATTTTTATTCACTAAAGATCTTTTAGGGGATGTTATTATAGATGCTGATGAAAGAACATCCCAATCACTTTTTGCCTTGCTTAACTCTATTATTACTCTTGATAAAGTGCAGAAAGAAAAATATCTTGATAACTTGAATAGACGGTATCCTCACTTAAAAATAGAAAATCCAAAAACTACCATTATTGTAACAAGACATCCGTTTTTAGTTACAAAAGGTTCTTTTGATCAAAAACGTCGCGATCTAGAAAAATTTGTAAGTGTTGAAATCCCTTTAAACTCTGCTGCTATTGGCGAAGCAATGGAAAAGGGTGATCTCAGAGAAAACTCTGAGTACAAAGCTGCTCTTGAAAAACAAGATCAGCTTAAAGCTACTGTTGCAAAACTCGAAAGTGATCTTGCACAAGCAAAAATCATTGATAAGTCTAAAGTAGATATTTCTAAAGTTGATGTTGGTACCAAAGTAACTCTGAATGAAGAAAAAGATGGTGAATCTTTCTTCCAAATTTTAGACCCTTGGTCAGTGAATTTTGATAAGGGTATTATTTCTTATCACTCACCACTTGGGCACACTCTTTTAGATAAAAAGGTCGGTGATATAGTTCGTTTCGAATTTAACGGTGAGGTGAAAAACTTTACCATTCTTAAAATTGAACTAGCTGATTTTTAATATATATAGCATATAAAAACTCTTCTTAAAATATTTTAAGAAGAGTTTTTTTGTTTCTTTTCATTTGTTATATTTGCAATTTCTAGATAAAAATCTTATAATATGATCAATATCATAATTTATATTAGACGAGGTTTGAAGTGCAGAAATATTCTTTATTTAATAAGTTGTATCCCAATTCTTATAAACCATATTTACTACAAAAGATAGATATCTTTATGGCTTTAGGTGTATTTTTATTATCTTTGGGTGTCTATTTTAGAACTTTCAATCCTTCTGTAACAGCTGGTGATTCAGGAGAATTGATTACTACTGTTTATAATATGGGAGCAAGTCATCCTCCAGGATTTCCTCTCTATGGAATTATTGGGAAGCTTTTTACTTTTTTACGTTTCCCGGATATTGGTTACAAGATGAATATTTTCTCTGGTGTTTCCGCTGCTATAGCTGTATTATTTGCATATTTATCTTTGATTAAATTACTCGGATTTAATAGAGAGATCAGATCTTTTTCTTTTTCTGCTCACATACCTGCTTTAGCTGCTTCACTAGTTTTCGCCTTCTCTAAAGCTCATTGGTCTCAAGCAATTATGGCTGAAGTATATGCATTAAATGCAGCATTGACATCATTATTATTTTTTGTGATGATTATCTGGTATGAAGAAATTATGAGCCATCGTAATGACGAGAACAAATTCTGGTTAGCCCCACGATTAACAATATTATTAGCTTTTATTATGGGTTTATCAATCACTAATCACCAAATTCCTGTTTGGTATATCATTGCTTGGGCAGTAATGCTATTTCCAATCATGTACCTTATTTTATCTTTAAAGAGCAGTAGTTTTTTTCAGCAATTAGAAGCACGTAAAGTTCCTCTTATTCTCTTTTTTGTTATGGGGGGTGTTGCATTGTTTTTACTTCTTATCTCAGCAATTAAACCTTATATGCTCTTCCCAAATCTCATTCCGGGTGAATATCGACTTATTTTCCCTCAACATGTTCCCTTTATTCTAACAGCTATTTTCTGTGTGCCTATTTGGTTAACTTTTTACAGTGCTCAAAATTTTCTCTACCAATCTGAAAAATTATTAAAAATTTCTCCACAACGATTTCAAGTACTTAATGTAGTATTTTGGATAGCTTTTGTGCTTATGTTGGGGTATGCTTTGTTATTTTTGGATGGATCTGGTATTTTGATCTCTCTTCCGTTAATCTGTGTTGTTCTATACCAAGCAATCAATAAAAAAGATCTTTTTAACCATTCGTCTGATAATTGGATTGATTACTTTATGTTTATTTTAATGATTGCGATGTGGTTTTTTGTATTTGCATTATCAGTATATCTGTATATGTGGATTAGAGCTAAGGCTATTGCCCCTCTCGTTGAACCAAAACCCCTCTCTTGGGGTGATACTCAAACGATAGATATTCTCGTCAATCATATGCTTCGCAAACAATATCCTGTTGGGAATGATGATTATTCCAATATTATTGGTCAATTATGGTCTCTTGTAGAATATCACGTGAGTCAATTTGGGTGGGCGAATGTCATCCTTGGACTTGTTGGAATTTATTATTTTATAAAACGTGAAACAGTTCAAGCAACTTATTTTCTTTTAGCGTCTTTTATTTATTTCTGGAGTATTATTGACTTTATTAATTTTGAAGTCAATCCTAGATCTTTAGAAACTCAAGAAGTATTTTTTATCCAACAATTTTTAGTATATGTCTTTTTTATTGGTTTTGCTTACCAATTGATCTTTGATCTTGTTGACGGTACTTTTAAATTAAAGCTAAAAAAAGAAGGTGAATAATGGAAGTGTGGACATTTCTTCTTTCAATGTTAGTAACTTTATTCTTAGGAACATTGAGTGGAATTATTTACGCAAAATTGATTTATAAAAATGTTTTTGGTGGTGTAAAAATTGCTATCATTGTAGGAATATGTGGTAGTGTGATTGGGGGATTTATTTTTGATTTATTCTTCAAACTTTCGTTTTTAAAGATTCTTTTGGAAGTCCCTTATTTTAGCACTTTACTCGTTAATAAGTTAGATATTAATTTTATTTCATTAATTTTAGGAACATGGATTTTTCTCTTTATGTATGAATTTGTATCAGAACATACAGAAAGATCTTGATAAGGAACAATAATAATGGAACGATATTTAGTTACTTCAGCTCTCCCTTACGCTAATGGGCCTTTACATTTAGGACATTTAGCTGGAGCTTATTTACCTGCTGATATTTTTGTGAGGTCTCGTCGTCTCAATGGTGATGATGTGATCTATATTTGTGGTACTGATGAACATGGTGTTCCTATCACAATCCGTGCAGAAGTTGAAGGTACCACTCCTAGAAAAGTGGTTGATCATTATCATCAAGAAATTAGCAACGCTTTTGATAGTTTTCATATTGAATTTGATAACTTTTCTGGAACAGCTCGTCCTAAACATGCCAAATTATCCCAAGAATTTTTTACAAATCTTTTAAAAAATCATTATATCATGGTCAAAGAAGAAGAGCAATTTTATGATGAACAATCAGAGAAATTTCTTCCCGATCGATATGTTGAAGGTACTTGTCCAAAATGTGGTGATGATAGAGCTCGTGGAGATCAGTGTGATAAATGTGGGTCTCTCTTAACTCCTTTTGAACTAAAAGACCCTAGAAGTATATTATCAGGTTCGAAACCTCTTATTCGCTCGGCAAAACATTGGTATCTCCGTCTCCAAGATTTCGAACAATCTTTAGTTACATGGCTTGAAGGAAAAAAAGATTGGAAAGATAATGTTACTAATTTTATTTTAGGTTGGATTCGTACAGAAGGTCTTCATGAAAGAGCTATTACACGTAGCTTAAACTGGGGTATTCCAGTGCCTCTTCAAGATCCAGAAGCTCAAGATAAGGTTTTATATGTTTGGTTTGATGCACCAATTGGCTACATTTCTTCTACTGTTGAATGGGCAGAAAAAATTGGAAAGCCTGAGCTGTGGAAAGAGTATTGGCAAAATAAAGATACTAAAATGATTCATTTTATTGGAAAGGATAATATTCCGTTTCATGCAGTGATTTGGCCATCATTATTGATGGGTCAAAAAGATGATACTAATAGTTGGATTCTTCCTTACGATATCCCTGCAAATGAATACCTTAATCTAGAAGGAGAAAAAATCTCCACTTCTCAAAATTGGGCTGTATGGGCTCATGAAGCAGTCAAAGATTTTCCAGCAGATACTCTTCGCTATGCATTGGCTGCCAATGCTCCTGAGTCTAAAGATGCTGATTTTACTTGGTCTTTTTTTCAATCACGTAATAATGATGAACTTGCTAATATTTATGGTAATCTTGTAAATAGAGTTTTTGTTTTTTGTCATAAAGAAGGTGGAGTTGTTCCATCAGCAGATTATACAGATCGTGATTATGCACATTTTAAAGCACTTAATCAAAAACTAACTGAATTATTTAGTGCTTTTAAAAATTATCGTGTTCGTGAAGCTTGTAAACTTATGATGGATCTTGGACGTGAGGGTAATAGATATTTTGATGAGATGAAACCATGGGAACTAAAAAAAACAGATCCTGCTCGCATGCAAACGGTATTGAATGTTTGTTT
>JBOFDR010000182.1:0-30422 GCA_051647205.1 Brevinema sp.
AAACAGATGTGGATAATATTACCCATGTTTTTGGGGAGCATAAGCCTTCTTTTGTCATTATTGATTCCTTACAGACCTTATCTTCAGAAAATCTTGACTCAGCACCAGGATCACTTCCTCAACTGAGAGAATGTACACACAGGATTGTTCATTATTGTAAAGAAAACGGTATTTGTGCTATTTTAGTTTCTCATATTACAAAAGATGGTGCGATCGCTGGTCCAAAAGCAATAGAGCATCTTGTCGACACTGTACTTTTTTTAGAAAGCGACTCCAAAGGGCTTTACCGTGTTCTACGGTCTTTCAAAAATCGTTTTAATACGACAGATGAAGTCGGATTTTTTGAAATGAAGGGACAAGGGCTTTTTCCTGCCGACGATCTATCCGCAGCTTTTGTTTCTATTCATGAATCTGCAGTCTATGGATCCAGTATTTATGGACATTCTGAGGGACAACGTATCTTCCCTGTAGAAATCCAAGTACTTTGCCACCATACCAATCAAAATTATCCAAAACGTACTGCTGAAGGATCCGATAATTCTCGTTTAGCATTACTTTGTGCAGTAATCGAAAAGCAACTCCGTATTCCTTTAAATAAATACGATATTTATGCAAATATCACAGGAGGTCTTGAAATCAAAGACAGATCTCTTGATTGTGCTATTGTAGTAGCGATTTGTTCCTCATTTAAAGAAATTTCTATCGATCATGATTTTGCTTTTATTGGTGAAATTGGATTAACTGGAGAAATACGTCCAATCAAAGATCTCGAAAAACGTGTAAAGGGATTATTGAGACTAGGTATTGAAAAAATATTTATTCCCTATTCAAAAAACATTTCAAAAGAACTGGATTTTACAAAAATTCAGCCTATCAAACATATTAATGAATTATTTAAAGTATTATTTTAATAAAATTAACAAATATAATAAGTTTGAATCTTGATTAAACATAATATCTATGTTATAATAAGCAGATTATATAAGCAAAAAGCTAGAAGGAAGATATGCGAAAACCTGATATGAAAAGATCTGATAAAGACCAAACAAGAATTAACGACCAAATTAAATCTCCAGAACTTAGAGTTCTCGATCCTGAAGGAGAAGCTCTTGGAATTTTGAGTTTATCGGATGCTTTGCGTAAAGCAGAAGAGTGGGAACTAGACCTTGTAGAGGTATCTCCTACGGCTGTGCCTCCTGTCGCAAGAATTGTAGACTACGGCAAATTTTTATACCAAAAAGAAAAAAAACTTAAAGAAGCACGTAAAAATCAAAAAAATGTTGAACTAAAAGAAATCAAATTTGGCCCTCATATTGATATACATGATTTTGAATATCGTGTCAAAAGAATACAAGAATTTCTTGGAAAAGGTGACAAAGTTAAGGTCAGCATTCGTTTTAGAGGACGTGAAATGGCTCACACTGAGATTGGCTTTGAGATTATTAAACGTATTTTAGAAACATTACCTGATATTGTTATTGAAAAACCAGCAAAACTTGAAGGACGACAAATCTTGATGGTTGTATCCCCACCAAAATCACAGAAAAAAGACAAATAACCAAACACGATGGAGAGTTTCATGCCAAAAATGAAAACTAACAAATCTGTCGCTAAGCGTTATTCTATTTCCTCATCTGGGAAAGTTCGTCGCAGTAAATGCGGACGAAGACACTTACTTGAAGGTAAAACACCTAAAGTAAAAAGAACCAGTAAAGGACTTGTAGAAGTACGTAAAAAATTAGCTGACAAAATCAAATTAATGATGCCTTTTGCTTAATATATATCATTAATTTTCAGGTATTTAAATGGGACTGGGTGTCCATTTGAAGCCATGGGGAAAGTTTTTTTGACCCCAATTTAATTTATAGGAGTACTTGCCAATGAGAGTTACCACATCCCAAACAACCCGTGCACGTCATAAAAAAGTTTTACAACGTGCAAAAGGTTTTAAAGGAACAAGAAGTGTTCGTTTTAATGCTGCTAACGAAACATTATTGCACGCATTACGCTATGAATATATTCATAGAAGAACGAGAAGACGAGATATCAAAAGACTTTGGATTATTCGTATTAATGCTTTTGTAAGAGCTGAAGGAATTACTTATTCCCGTTTTATCGAAGGTCTTAAAAAAGCAAATGCAGCTGTTGATCGTAAAGTTCTTGCTTGGTTATCAATGAACGATGCACCTGCTATGAGCGCTTATGTTGTGCTTGCAAAAAAATCACTTGTAATTTAATCATTACAAAAATAAAAACGCCTCTAAATTTAGAGGCGTTTTCTTTTTAATCTGTATTATATTCTTTTTGATCTTCTTTATACCAATAGTCTAAAGAATACTGTCTCCTTACTTCACGATAAGGATATAGAGGAAATTTATCAATACGATACATCACAGATGGAGCATCAATAATCATATCAAATAAGGTTGCTGATCGAATATCTGTTTCGATAATACGACGTATTTTTCCATATCCAAAAAAGATTAATCTATTTTGAAAAGAATCGCCCGTAATATCGACATCAGAAACATATCGTGAATAATTTTTATCTTCAGGTTGATAACGACTAATAACCTGAGCACGCATAGCATTATGATTTAAAACATATTCCATCATTCTTGAACCAAAAGGATTTTCTTTCTGATCTGCTTGGTTATCAAATAGTAATAAAGTATCATTAGAATTAAGAAATAGAGAATGTTGACCAATAGGATTTCCATCTGCAAGAGTTGCATTCATTCGTTTACTAGCTAAAGAAGGGATATCTTTAAGGTATATCATTTCTTTAGGAACATTACCATATTTGAGTCCTTTTTCAATATTAATATTATCAGAAACCAAAAACCATTCCATTGTCCATGTAGACATATTAATAGCAAGCACACCTTGATGTCTTAAAGAAAGATAAAGAAGATCTTTATCAGAATCATAAACTAAAGAATTAGCATGAGCCCAGTCTATTTTTTTAGGTTTACCGTTAATGTTATAAGGAGTTTTATCATCAAAAATTAAGTTTTTCAGAAGAGACTGATCCTCTAAACTTACAGCATTACGGATTGCATCACCAATATACAAAGTTTTGAGAATTTTTCCTTTACTATCAATCACATTAACAGCATCTTCCCATCCCCACTTACTATTTGCAAGGATAAGCATTCGTCCATCGGTATAAGGAATAAAATCATGATGTATATTCATCGGATAAGTATATATAGTACGTCCCATCATGTTTACTTTTTGCAAAGATTTATTTACATCAATGATATACATAAACATTTCTAAGCCTTCTTTTTTCATACGAACAAGATGAGGGCTTCCTGATTTAGGTTGATAAAGATAACGAATTTCTCCTCTACGGTCTAGTCCAATGACAGTACGAGCATTAGGCATGCTAATAAAGTAAAGATCTTGGTTTTGAATCTGGGGAGAAGGAAGAACATCCACTAATGTTCTGGTCCTAATATTAATAGGAGTTCCTGGTGCTGGTTCTATCCCTGGTATCGGAGCACCTTTAGAAACAATAGAAATTGGTGGAACCTTAATCTTATAAACTGTTTGCTCTTCATCTTTTGGTTTAATAACAACAGTATTTACTTGATCTGAATAAAATCCATGTAAAGGCAATATGTTACCATATCCTTCTGGAAAGGTATAACTAATAGTCATCGTAGGTACATTACCACGGATAAATACAGTAATACTTTTATTATAAACTCTAGGCATTTTATAAATTGCTGATAAAGGAGTATGACCTGTAGGATTAAAAACAATTTCTCCCACAACACTGTTCGTATTTTTAGATTGAGATAGATCAGATCCTTTGGGTGTCGCTTCTTGTATAACTAATTCCTCTGTCCAAGACGGATTTATTACACAAAAAAAAATGATAGATAGAAATAAAGAATAATAACGCAGTATCATATGTGACTCCATAATGTAATATATATGTTATATTATAGCAAAATATTAAAAATATCGCAAAAAACAAGCCGATGATTTATGGAATATTAAGGATTAAATGTTGTAAATCAAAAGAAAATATGATAAAATATAAAATGAAGATTTGGGAGAAAATATGTCTAAATATATTTTTGTTACAGGTGGTGTTGTTTCATCTCTAGGTAAAGGAATTACTGCTTCAGCAATAGGTGCTGTTATTAAAGCTGGTAACTACAGTGTAAACATGATGAAAATTGACCCATATCTTAATGTTGATGCAGGAACTATGAGACCATATGAACATGGGGAAGTTTTTGTTTGCGATGATGGTACCGAAACTGATCTTGATTTAGGTAACTATGAACGATTTCTTCAAATAAAAACAAATAAAGATTCTGCAATGACAACAGGAGCTGTTTATCAAAAAGTAATCGAATCAGAGCGTCGTGGAGAATATCTTGGGCAAACAGTTCAAGTCATTCCTCATATTACTGACGAAATCAAGCGTCGTATTCGTCGTTTTGATCAAAATGAATCTGATATTTGTATTATTGAGCTTGGTGGAACTGTTGGTGATGTCGAAAGTGTTCCATTTATTGAAGCATTACGACAGTTTGCTTTAGAAGAAGGTTATGAAAACGTCATGTTCATTCACCTTACTTTAGTACCTACAGTAACAGGGGGAGAACTTAAAACAAAACCATCTCAACACTCTGTTAAGATACTAATGTCTAATGGTATTCACCCTGATATGTTGGTTTGTCGTTCAAAAAATGCTTTAGATACTGATATTAAGGACAAATTATCTCTTTTCTGTAATGTGCAAAAAAACGCTGTAGTTTCTCTCCCAGATGCAAAAAGTATCTATGAAATTCCTTTAAAATTACAAGAAGAAAAAGTTCTTGAAATTATTGAAAAACGTTTGAACCTACCTCTACAAAAAGCAGATCTTACACCTTGGATAGATATTATCAATAATATCAAATCACCAGAACAAGAGATTAAAATAGCTTTTGTGGGAAAATATTTAAAACTGAGCGACGCCTATAAATCTGTTTTCGAGGCTTTTGAACATGCCAGGTTTACCAACAAAGTAAAAATAACTTTTACTAATATTGATCCTGAAAAATTAGAAAATAATGACCTTGAGACAATTAAATTATTAGAAGAATCTGAAGGTATTTTTGTTCCTGGAGGATTTGGATCTAGAGGTATTAACGGTAAGATTAAAGCACTTTCATATGGACGTGTGAATAATATACCTACTTTTGGTATTTGTGTTGGTTTACAGTGTGCTGTTATTGAATTTGCTCAAAATGTACTAGAATTACAAGATGCTAATTCAACAGAATTTAATGAAGAAACACCTTATCCTATTATTGATATGTTGGCTAATCTCAAAAATATCAAAGACCTAGGTGGTACGATGAGACTTGGAGCATATAGCTGTACTTTTGACCCAACATCAAAAATTGCTGAAATTTATGGAGAGACAATAATTTCAGAACGACATCGACATCGTTTTGAAGTCAATCCAAGTTTTGTACAAGCTCTTGAAGAAGGTGGTCTCAAAATATCAGGATTTGGCCCATCAAACCTCGTAGAAACAATAGAAATTAAAGATCATCCTTGGTACATCGCAGTACAGTATCATCCTGAATTTTTATCATCACCTTTAGCACCACACCCTTTATTTAATTCTTTTGTGAAAACAATCGCAAATAAAAAATAAAAACAGGATCTTTTTCATGCATGCATTATTACTTGCTGGAGGTAAAGGGACTAGATTATGGCCTCTTTCACAAAAAAATACTCCTAAGCAGCTACTTTCTCCACTTGGAGATGGTAAGACATTATTAGAACATACAGTGATTCGTACAGAATTCGCTGGATTCGATCCAAAAAATATTCATTTGGTGACAACTGCAACACAAAGTAAAGAAATGCAAGCAATTTGGAATCCTTTGCAACTTGGTAATGTTATCGAAGAACCATCTGCTATGAATACAGGGCCTGCAATCTTACTCGCTAGTAAAAAATTCATGTCTCAAAATATCGGAGATAATGAACCTATTTATGTTTTTCCAACAGATCAGTATATGACAGATTTTGCACCAAATATCAAATTAAATCTTAAAGACTGTATGCTTTGTTACCGTATCCACCCTACAAGACCTGAAACTAGCTATGGATATATACAAGCTCATACAGGTGGCATCATTCGAAAAGTTCGTATTTTTAAAGAAAAACCAAACGCCGAGACTGCTCAAACATGGTTTGATTTATGGTCAAATAAAGAATCTGGTGAAGAAGAAAAATATTTTTGGAATTCAGGAATTTATGCTTTTACCCTTAATTCTCTATCCTGTGCGTTGCAAAAAATCGATGACAATTTATATCGTTTATGGCACAATTCTTCTTATGAAGAATTTATTGCTAAATACTCAACACTTCCTAAAGAGCCATTTGATAAACTCATCGCTGAAAAAGCATACAATTTACATTGTGCTCCACTACCTGCAAGTTCTTGGAGAGATATTGGTTCATGGGAATCAATCCACGAAGCTCTTCGCATAAATACAGAAGATAATATTGTACTAGGGCATACAAATCTTATTCAACAAAATACAAACAGTTGTCTTATTTCAAGTGATAAAAATTATAATATTGTTTGTGGAGATATTAACAATCTTGCAATTATAGTCAAAGATAATAATATCCTTATTGTTGATAAAACCAAATCTGAAACAATTCAACAATTAATAAAAAAAATTCAGGATAATTATCCTGACATAATGGAATAATTTATGATTATTTATATCATATATGGATTAATTTTTTTATTAATTTTATTGATCATTTTGATATTAAAAAATAATCCTCATAAATATTTAATAAAAAAAATTAAAACTCTTTCTCTATATGTGAATAAAAATTTATCATTAGATGAGTGTTATATTTTTATTGAACTACTTCGAGAAGTAACTGTGGAATTGATCGAACTAAATAAAGAAAATCATTTTCCAAAAGAACTACATGAAATCACAAATATTTTATTAGGTTATGTTCTATCTATACCTAGAGTAGAAGAAAGTTCTAGTAATTCTTTGACCGAAGCAATTCAACAAATAGATAAGCTAATGACAACATCTCAAGAAGCACAAAATTACCTTAGAACACATTTAGATATTCTTGTGAAAATAGTATCTCACTCAGCTAGACACAAACACTCACACTATAATAAATAACACGATCAAATAATAAAGGAAAATCATATGTACGAAGAAAACCTTCTTAGCCCCTCCGATGAACATAGTATCCGTATCCAAAAATTAGAAGAATGGAAAAAATTAGGGATTGATCCTTTTACTCCTCGTGCTACAAACCCTAGAAACAAATTATCTACAGAAATTATTTCAGCATTTAAACAAAATCCTGAATCAGAAGTAACAGGCACTATTGCTGGTCGTATTATGCTAAAACGTGACTTTGGTAAGGCTGCTTTTGCTTCTCTTCAAGATGAAGAAGGAAATATCCAAGTTTACTTCAAAAAAGACATACTTGGTGAAGAAGTTTATCAACAATATAAATTACTTGATCTTGGAGACATTATTTCTGCAACAGGGAAAATGTTCTTCACTAAAAAGGGAGAGGCTACCTTAGAACTCACCTCTTTCCAAATCCTCACCAAAACTTTGCGTCCCTTACCTGAAAAATTCCATGGTCTTGAAGATATCGAAACAAGATATCGAAAACGTTATTTGGATTTGATTACACATAGAGAAGTAAAAGAAAATTTTGTCCTACGCTCACGATTGGTACATATTATCAGAGATATGCTCGTCAAAAAAGGATTTTTAGAAGTCGAAACACCTATGTTGCATACTCTTGCTGGTGGAGCTGCTGCTAGACCATTTATTACACATCATAATGCACTTGACATGGATCTTTATCTTCGTATTGCCACAGAGCTTTACCTTAAAAGGCTTGTGGTTGGGGGAATGCATAAAGTTTTTGAGATTAATAGAGATTTTCGTAATGAAGGAATCGATGCAACCCATAACCCTGAATTCACCATGATCGAATTATATGAAGCTTATTCTGATTGGCGTGGCATGGCTGATTTATTTAAAGAGCTTATGAGAGTAGTCTCTCAAGAACTGCTTGGAACTACCAAAATCAGCTATCAAGGCACCGAAACAGACCTTGGTCACTGGAAAGAAATTTCTTATTCTGATGCCCTTCGTGAAAAAGGAATTGATCCCGATGCTCTCAACACAAGAGAACTTGCCCTTGCTAAAGCAAAAGAACATCATCTTGAGATCAGTGATGATCTAGGGCGATGGGGTATTTTAGCAGAATTATTTGAATTATTAGTAGAAGATCATTTAATCCAGCCTACGATTATTTTTGATTATCCGGCAGAGATTTCTCCTTTATCCAAACGTAAACCTGAAGATCCTGAATTAGCAGAACGTTTTGAAGGCTTTGCCTTTGGAATGGAGCTCAGTAATGGATTCTCAGAATTAAATAATCCTCTTACTCAAAGACAAGTTTTTGAGGATCAAATGAAGAAAAAAAATAGTGGCGATAATGAAGCAATGCCTTACGATGAAGATTTTATCGAAGCTCTCGAACATGGTTTTCCTCCTACAGGTGGAATCGGAATTGGAATTGATCGACTTACGATGATTCTTATTGATTCAGCATCTATCAGAGATGTGATCTTATTCCCAACCATGAGAAATTTATAATAAATAATCCCCCTAAAACCGGGGGATTTGTTTTTCTCTGCCATCAAGTATTTATTTTTACATACAGTAAGTGTTTCGGTGAAAATTTAGCTTGAGATTTTCATAAAAAACATGTATACTTAAAGATAAAGCAAAAAAAACTACCCGTTTTTAGAGAGGAATTTCATGAAGCATTTGCAACATTTTTTCGAATCAAGTCTTGATGGAGTATTAATATCTCATCAAGACAATCAATATCTTTTATCTGTTGGCTCTGATGAGATTAAGATCGCTTTTGAAGAGAAATCCTGTGTTGTCTCTTTTAAAGATTATTCTAGTAGTATTTCTTATGAACTCAGCGAAGATAAATTTTTTACAGCTCAAAAAGGACTATTTAAAAGTCTTGAACCATTAATAAAACATATTAGTGATAAAAAATCTTTTGGACAGATTCTTTCTTTATGGAAAAAAAATGTAGAATCTCTCATTAACGCTAAAGAAACAGCTCTCAAAAATGCAGCCTTACAAGAAAAAATTGCAGCAGGAATCCTCGAAACAACGCTTGGTGCTTCAACTTTAGATATTGGATATGAACATTTTTTAAATAAAGTTCGTGATGAAATGCTCTCTGTATTTCGTGGGATGGGCTATACTGCTGTAGAAGAACGTGAGCTTGAAGATGAATATCATAACTTTGAGGCATTAAATATTGACGCAGATCATCCTGCCCGAGAAGATCAAGACTCTTTTTATGTTGGAGAAAAGCACTTAATGCGTACCCATACTTCTAGCTCACAAATCCGTACTCTTGAAAAAATGGTCAAAAATGGTCAAACACCGCCAATTGCAATTGTATGTCCCGGTGTATGTTACCGTAGAGATGCCGTTGACGCGACACATTTTCCGATATTTCGCCAAATGGAAGGATTGGTAGTAGATAAAAATGTCACTTTTGCTGATCTGAAAGGTACTCTGCTAGAATGGGCAAAGGCAATGTTCGGCTCTGATACTAAAATCCGCCTTCGACCTGATTATTTCCCATTTACCGAGCCTTCTGCAGAATTATCGGTATCCTCACCTCACTTATTAGGAGGGCGATGGGTGGAATTATTAGGTTGTGGGATGGTACATCCTCAAGTATTTCAAAATATTGGCTTAGATCCTGAAATTTGGAAAGGATTTGCATTTGGCACTGGTGTAGAAAGAATTGCTATGATGCGTTATGGAATCAAAGATATCAGAATGTTCTCAGACAACGATGTGCGTTTCTTAAAACAAAGTTTATAAAAAAACGGAGTATTCCCTTATGAAAATGACTGTTAGTTATGAATGGCTTTGTGACCTTGTCCCAAATTTAGATCAATATTCTCCTGAGGATGTAGGATTAGCACTGACAGCTGTAGGTGCAGAGACAGAAGAAATCTCAATTCTTTCCTATGGAAAAGAAGCTGAACTGGCTGAGGTAATTAACATCAAAGCACTCGCAAAAAATAGCGTTGTTACCATTAAAACATCATCAAAAACATATAAAACTATCTCAAATTCTAAAAACCTTACTGTAGGTGACTATGTGATTGCTAGTATAGTTGGTGGCTTGACCTTTGGGGATAAAAAAATTGAATCTCGTGAGATAGAAGGTATTAAAACCACTGCTCTTCTTCTTGCCTTAGAAAATCTTGGTATCGAAACAAAAAGCAATGATATTGCCATTCTCGGTAAAGATCTATCTAAGGCTCAAGAATATTTCGAAGTTTACACAAGTCTTGATGCGATTTATACATTAGATGTACCAGGGAACAGGGCTGATTGGCTTTCGGTACGTGGATTAGCGCGTGCTTTGTCGATTTATTTTAATCTCGAATTCAAAAAAATACCTCATTTTAATAATACTATTTCCACAATCGATAAAGATATCGTGATTCAAAGTAATCGTTGCACTCGTTACGCTCTCAAAAAAATTTCTGGAATTACTAATGATCTTTCATCAGCTCTCTATCAAAAACGACTTTTGCTACTTGGAATGCGTCCTATAAATTATATAGTTGATCTAACAAATATTGCGATGCTCGAAACAGGTCAACCAACTCATGCTTTCGATGCTCGCACCATCAAAGGAAATATAATCATACGACAAGCAAAAAAAGACGAAACATTAATATTACTTGATGAAAAAGAAATTTCTCTCTCAGAGGACGATCTTTTAATCTGTGATGAGGAAAAAATCCTTGCTCTTGCAGGAATTATGGGTGGTCTTCATTCTGGAGTGTCTCGTGACACTACAGAAATCTACCTCGAATCAGCAAGTTTTAATAATGTTTGGGTTCGTCGTTCAGCAAAAAGATTAGGAATCAAAACAGAGTCATCTTTACGGTTTGAAAAAAATATTACTTCTGAATTAGTGCCTTATGCAAACGATTTTATTTGTTCAACTTTTGAAAAAGATTTTTTACAGGTACAAATTTCTGAAAATAAAGACCTTTACCCAAAACCGACACCTAAATATACGATTTCTTGTACTCCTGATGATGTTAGAAAATATCTTGGTTTGTACGAAATTGATGATGCTTTTATTGCAGATATTATCACAAAAATCGGTTGTCAATTAGAAACTAAAAGCCATCATTGGACTATCCATCCTTCGGGAGAACGTGGTGATCTTCGCATTAAAGAAGATATTATTGAAGAAGTAGCTCGATTTTATGGATATGATAAAATACCTGCCACGGTGTACAGACCTTCTGGGATTTTTATTGATCCAAATAAATCTTTTGATGAGAAAATCAGACCGTTATTGAGAGGAATGGGACTTCATGAAGCTGTGACAGTGGTATTTCGTTCTAAAGAAACAAGAAAATTTCATAATATCGAACATCCTCATGCTGTTACAATTGCAAATCCTCTTAATATTGAATGGACAGAACTAAGAACCCATTTATTTGATGGATTATTACATATTGTCAAGCATAATAGCGATAAAGCCTTTGAAAGAAATATCGCCTTTTCAGAAATAGCTAACGTCTTCCATAAAAATCCAAGCACTGAGACATTTATTGAAGAAAAGAAACTATGTTTTATTGTAAGTAACGATAATAATCCTTATGAAAAAGCACTAAATATTTTAAATAATATTCTTGTCTACGCAAAAGTCAAAAACACTGCTGCAAAACATATTAATACCGAAAAATATCCTTTTTTACATCCTTTAAATGCATTTAAAATTATGCTTGGAGAGAAATCATTAGGATTTTTTGGGGAAATTCATCCTGAATTAGCTGAGAAATATGACCTTTCTGACAAAAAAGAATTTCCTTCTCCTACAGTATGTGAGATTGATTTTGATACACTAAAAGCTCATTTTGAAGAAAAATCACCTGTTCAACCTATTAACGAGTTACCACCTATGCTGAGAGATATTACACTTTGTGTACCAGAATCTGAATTTGGGATAAATATTCAACAAAAACTACAAGACAAAAATCCTAACCTTAAAGAAATATCCTTTATTTCTGTCTTCCAAAATGAAAAACTCAAAAAACTAGGTAAGAAAAATTTGTCTTTACGTTTGAGATTTGAATCAATTGACCCTCTTAATTCTGAAGAAATTGATTATTTTATCCACTCTCTATTATCTGAATACAAATAAAAAAACACCCTCATAAAGGGTGTTTTTTTATTATAAAATTTTTGTTATATATATTATAAGTGAACATAGGCTCCATAACCGTACTCTTGCATTCGTTCATGAGGTATAAAACGAAGAACACCCCCATTAATCCTATAGAAATAACCACCTTGCTTGTTTAAAATAAGATAGCCAAGATGAGAATTAGCATACTTAGAGCGAACTTCTTTTCGTTTATAAAAAAAAGTGAAATTATCCTGGAAGTTTAAGAAAAAAGGATCTATCGCTCGTTCAAAACATACCCATCCATTCGAAGGATGTATTTGATCAGTGGAAGAAAATAGTGGCTCACCTGTTACGATATCAACATAAATACCATGCTTTGTATTGGTACTATAAGTGCTTGAAAAAGAAGGCTCTGTGATTTTTTCATCAATAACTTTTAAGGAATCTGATGAAATTTTTTGTTTAAGAACAGAGATATCAGCGTGTGGAAAAACAGTCTCAAAATAATTTCTGATCCTATCACTAACATATCTTGGTTCATAATATTTTGGAACAGCAAATAGTGTTGATTGAGGGATTTTTGACCAAATATCTAAGGTCTTAGATTGTTTATCTAAATGTTCTGGCCAAATATTTTTATTTTTATTAAAAAATTCTTCATTTTGTATTTCATTTACTAGATAAAAACGACCTTCCATTAATTTTAACTTAATATGAGGTATTTGATTATCAAAATAAATAGATCTTGTTAAGGCCTCGATCATATTTCGTCCAGCTTGATACTGATCATGAGTAAGATAATAAATCGTTTTATCAAAGTTTTTACCTTGAAAATAAAAATAACCACTATTTAATGGATCAATATTTCTAAAATAAGCATTTAAAACCTGTGCATGTGAAATAATATTAGTATTATAAGTAATCTTCAAAGACATCTGATGATCTGAGGTACCATTTTGAACATTCTCAATACTAGGAATGAGATCTTCTCCCCCTACAAATCCTGTCTCAATATTAGTAACTCCTGTAAGTAAAAATGCAGATTTTAAATCCCAACCACCTGTAACGATCAATGTCAAAAATTCATCTGAAAGATAGTCTGATGGTGCAGAGAAACTTTCATCAATAGCATTAGTATAAATATTCGTAAGAATATTAGTAATAATAACAGGAGGCATATCAACATTGGTTTCTGTTGATATATTAGTAATTACTATTATGTTAGTTTCTGCAATTATATTAGTCGCTACTCTTACTTGAATCATTTTTTCTTGTGTATAGGCATATAGTGCTACAATAAGGAAAAGACTTAATAGTATTTTTTTCATAATGCCTTCTTCTGTGAAATTTTCTGTGTGTTAGCGCGCACCCCTTGCCGTAATTACAGCAATCGGTGTATTTAAAAAGATTAAAAAATCTAAACTAGGGCTCCAGTTTTGAAGATACCAAACATCAATTTGTAAACGCTCTTGTCTACTGGTTTCATTTCTACCACTAATTTGCCATAAACCTGTAAGTCCAGGTTTAACTTGTGCATATAAAGAAACTAGAGAGGGATTAATTTCTTCAATTTCTCCTTTCACAAAAGGTCGAGGTCCTACTAAACTCATACTACCTAATAAAACATTAAATAGTTGCGGAAGTTCATCTATACTATATTTTCGTAAAAAATGTCCAACAGGCGTGATGCGAGGATCTTGATCAAGTTTAAAATAAGTATCCCATTGTTTTTTTAATTCTGGATTTTTAGCAAGTAATTCTTGTAATCGTTGATCTGCATTTACATGCATAGAGCGAAACTTCCAAATCTTAAAAGGCTTTCCACCTTTGCCGATACGTTCTTGACAATAAAATATTGAGCCTTTAGAGGTGATCTTGATCAATAGAGCTGTTATAAGAAATATCGGACTAATTACCAGGACAATAAAAAATCCTATAATATAATCCATCGTATTTTTTAATATTTTTGCAATCATAGAATTGAGTTTGTTTTCTAACGGAATGATAAATATTCTTTCAGAAAACAAATACTGAGCTCCTGAACCGATGAGTCCTACAGCATTTAAAGGAATAATAAATACTTTTCTGTAAATACTATATAAAGAAACAATTATTGGATCTTGGTGATCCAATAATTCCGTAACGACAAATATCGTTCCATTTTTTGGGAGTTCTGATATTTTTTTTAATAAAGGTAATGTGTTACTATTAAATTGAATCGAATCACCAAGATCATCCTCACTATAGAAAGCAACAGGTTGAAATCCCAAATAAGGATCATTTGCAAAAGTTTTAGCAATCCGTATAGCACGTTTTAATTGACCTTTTGCACAAGCAAAAACTACAGGTGCTTGCCAAAAATGAATTTGATACAATGCCCATTTAAAGATATATCTAATTATTGGAATCGTCAACATCATTATTAAAAATAAAATAAAGAGGACTGTTCGACTCATAAAAGGGAGAATATATTGAAAATTAAACAAGAATAAAGAACTCAGTAAAAATCCAATAAATAATCCTTCCCATATAACAAGTAACTCTTCCCAAAATGTTCGACGTTTTTGATAAAGATGTAACATGACAAAGACAATAACTAAAATAATAAAAATGCTAAACAGCTCAATAGTAAAATAAAGATCTGTTTTAAATAAAGGAAATATAAATATTGGTAATATTTTAGGTAGGAATGATCGGATATAAAGTGCTAGAAATAAAGCTAGATAGAAACCGATCATATCACTAAAAACTAAAAAACTACATTTAAAAAATTGATAAAATGGAATGTTTTTCATAAAAATACCTAGTTATAAAGCGAATCTTCTCCAAAGTTAAACTCATCAGTAATCGCTTTTGATGCTTTTAATTCTTCATCTTCTGGTGGAAGTACTGATAATACAGTTAACTCATCTTCCATTTTCATTACAAGTAATTGTGAAGCGTAATTTGTTACATCAGCTGCTTTTAGAGTTGCTCTCTGACCAAGTTTACTTACGACAAAAACTTTATCTTCCTCTTTTACATAAGCAAAATCAGAAACAAATTCTCCCTCTCTTAGAGTAACAAGTTTATAGCCTTTACCACCCCTATTCGTGAGTTGAGAAAAATCTTTTGGATTAACACGGCGTCCTCGACCAATTTGAGATACAAATAAGACTGTTTTTTCAGGTTCATTAACAGACATACCAACAACACAATCCTCTTCTCCTTCAACACGGATTGCACGTTCACCCATTGCTCCACGATTATGAGGGGTAAAGAGATTTTCATCTAGTTTAAATCCTTTACCTTTTCGCTTAACAAACAATAAAGTGTCAGATCCTGATGTTTTTACAGCAGAGATTAACTCATCACCTGTTTTTAGTTTTAAAGCTATAACACCAGCACGAGAAATATTACTAAATAAGGCCAAAGGAATACGCACTCCTTGCCCAAATTTACTTGCAAACACAACATAAGTATTTTCTTTGAATTCATCAACAAACATTACCGCAGCAATATTTCCGTCCATAGCTTCGAGACGAGGCACGCTATTAACGTGACGTACCTGAGATCCATTATCATAGCCTGCAATTTCATAGCCTTTTGTAGAAAATGCTTTACCATTAGATGAGAAAAAGAGGATAGTATCTTTAAGATTACATGCTGCAGATGCCATAATAAAATCATCGTCATCAAGCTTTCGTCCACCTGTGGCATTACCAGTGCGCTTACTTCCACGTCCAATTGTTTTATTAGAAGGATCAATCTCAATAAATAAATAACCTTGATAAGAAATTGCTAAATGCATAGGTTTATTTTCAATAAATTCTTCGTTATCAATTTGATCAACATTTGAGCTACCAAAATCTGTCCGACGCTTATCGCCAAGATCATCACACATTTCTTTGAGTTCTTTTTTAATCAATGCATCTCTTAAATCTGTATTTTCTAACAACTCTACCAAACGTGCAATGATAGCCTCAAGCTCTGCTTTTTCATCTTTTAGTTTACCAACTTCCATAGAAGTTAAACGTTGGAGTCTCATTTCAAGAATTGCTTTTGCTTGAAGTTCGGAAAGAACAAAATTAGCCATTAATCCTTCTTGCGCTGCCTTAGTATCTACAGATCCACGAATAACTTTAATAACTTCATCAATAGACGCCTGTGCAATTAATAAGCCTTCCACAATGTGAAGACGCTCCTCAGCCTTACGTTTTTCAAAACGGTGACGTCTATCAACAACTACACGACGATGCTCAGCAAATGATTGGATAAGATTTTTTAGCGTCATAAGCTCAGGCTTGTTGTTCATTAATGAAACCATATTTACAGAAACATTGATCTCAAGGCGAGTTTCTTTATAGAGAATAGATTTAATTTTTTGAGCAATACTTTCATCACCTGTTTTACCCATCTCAATAACAATACGCATCCCATCTTTAGAAGATTCATCGCGAACTTCTTTAATATGACGAAGGGTATTTGCATACTTACTTTTTTCATCAGCAAGTAATTCTACAATTTCGGCAACGATACGCGATTTTATGGTTTGGTAAGGAATTTCGGTAACTACCAATGACTTTGTTTTATCTTCCCACTCCATCGTTCCACACAAACGCACAGAACCACGTCCTGTTTCGTAAATAGAACGAATATTAGATCTATTGGTAATGCGTCCACCTGTTGGGAAATCAGGACCTTGCACATAATTCATTAATTCATATGTGGTTATCTGATCGTTGTCAAGGTATGCAGAGGTAGCAAGTACTATTTCTTGAAGATTATGAGGAGGAATACCTGTGGAAAATCCAACAGCAATCCCCTCTGTGCCATTACAGAGAAGATTAGGGAAAAGACCTGGAAGGACATTTGGTTCTTCGTTAGAATCATCATAAGTAAGTCTAAAATCAACCGTATCTTTTTTAAGATCATTCAAAATATAGTGAGAAACTTTAGAAAGTTTTAATTCTGTATAACGCATCGCCGCAGGAGGATCATTATCTATAGAACCAAAGTTACCTTGGCCAACAATTAAAGGATAACGAGTAGAAAAATCCTGAGCCATACGAACAGCAGCATTATAAACAGAGGCATCACCATGTGGGTGGTACTTACCAAGAACATCCCCAACCATATGAGCAGATTTTCTCATTTTTTTATCGTGATGGATTCCCAATTCATTCATAGAAAATAAAATTCTTCTATGTACTGGTTTCATACCATCTCTTGAATCAGGGATCGCGCGACCTGTAATCACACTATAAGCATAGTTCAAATAGGAAGTTTCAAGTTCATTTTCAAAGTAAGATAAACTAACTCCAGAGTTATTAGTTTTGTCAATCATGAATACTCCATTCATTTTATATTATGTTTTGATTATAACAAGATATCTAAAAAAAATCAAATCCATACCATCACGGCACATAAAAAATTCCATTAAAACACAAAAATAACAAACTAACCTATGACTTATTATCTTGATTCATTGATATTTATTTAAGTGTGTATTATAATTAATATTATATAAAATAAAAATACTTTTAAAAATAACTTTTAGGAAAGAATATGAAAGTATCTATTGCTCAGATAAATCCACATCTTGGGAATTTTGCACTAAATACAGAGAAAATCAGAGATGCTATTAGAAAAGCGATCATGGATAATTCACACATTTTACTTCTTCCGTATGGTGCAATTTCAGGATTTCCTCAAGGACAGCTCATGGTTTCACAAAGTTTTCATGAACAAATCACAACTCATTTAGAAGAATTAGCATTAGAAACTCTAGATAGCAAACTATCTGTCTTTGCAGAAGGGCATAAGATTCTTTCTAAAGGAAAAATAGATTACGATCAAATAAACACATTTCCTCAAGAACAACCCTACATGCTACCTGATATCTTTAATAAAAATAATCTAGATATCTTTGTAAATTTAGGCCCTAAGGTTTTTGAAAAAAATAGACCAGAAGCACATGAACTAGATCTAAAAATCATTGCTCAAGAGAAAAAAGCTTGGGTTTTTGATATTAATCTTGCTGGAGCAACCGACGAATTAGTGTTTAATGGACTAAGTTCTATTACAGATCCCAATGGAAATATTGTCACAAGATTAAAATTTTTGGAAGAAGATTTTATCACCATTGATCTCGACAATCTCGAAACATTTTATCCTATTGCTGAGATACCGGCTGGAGAAGAAGTATTAAAGCAGGTTATTGTTTCTGGAATTAAAAACTATTTTATCAAAAATAATTTCTCTAATATTCTTGTATCTCTTAGTGGAGGAATTGATTCCGCATTAGTACTCGCACTTGCTGTAGAAGCAGTCGGATCAAAAAAAGTATCTGCTGTGTACCTTCCTTCAAAATTTTCGGCAGATATGAGTTGTGAAGAATCAAAAAAGCTATGTGAAAATTTAGATATCCCTTTCAAGATTATTTCTATCGAAACTCTCCATCAATCTTTTGAACAAGAATTATCGTTTTTAGAGCAAGGAGTTTGGAATGAAAATATTCAAGCTCGTATTCGTGGTTCTATTATCATGAGCATTGCTAATGATAAAGGATCTCTTGTTCTTTCTACAGGTAATAAATCAGAATTAGCAATGGGTTATTGTACCTTATATGGTGATATGTGTGGAGGCCTTTCTCCTATTTCTGACCTTTTAAAAACAGAGGTTCGTGCCTTATCAAGCTACATAAACTACAGTGCCAGAAAAGAAATTATCCCTATCAAAATCATTACTCGTGCACCATCTGCAGAACTTCGCGAAGATCAAATAGATGAAACAACACTACCAAATTATGAATTTCTGGATCAAGTCCTATTTTTACATTGTGAAGAAGGTTTTGACGCTGAACAAATCATTACTCAATTAGATCGTGCCGATGATGTTATGTTTATTTTCTCTCGTTTATATGCAAATTCATATAAGAGAAAACAAGCTCCTGTTGGAATAAAAGTATCAAAGAGATTTTTTGGTCTTGATTGGCATATTCCTAGTACTGTATTTCCTTGGTTCAAAAAATAATCTGTAAATAAAAAAGACTTTCTTATAAGAAAGTCTTTTTTATTTTGATAAAATCAAATCAATAGTATTATATAATTCTTGAAGAGTGTTGTCAAAATTTTCATTAACAATTACATAGTCGTAGGTTAACTGATGAGACATTTCTTCATTTGCCATAGAAAGCCTTTTATTTAAAGAATCCTCATCATTGTCTCCTCGAAGACGTAATCGTGCTTCAAGCTCTTTCATACAAGGTGGAGCAATAAAAATCAAGAAACTTTGTTCAGGAAACAGATCATGGATATTTATCCCACCTTTGACATCAACATCAAGTAAACAAGATTTACCCAAATCCCAAATACGATTCATTTCATTCCGAAGTGTGCCATAATAATTTCCGTATAGTTCTTCCCACTCGATGAATTGACCTGCAGCTAGAAGATACTTGAACTCTTCTTCAGAAAGAAAATGGTAATCATGTCCATCAACTTCAGACGAACGTTTTGGGCGTGTTGTAGCAGAGATACAAAAATCTAAGGTATCCTTATATTTATTTAAAACTTTTTTATATAAGGTTGTCTTACCAACACCACTAGGACCTGATATAACAATAATTTTCTGTCCCATATTTTCCTCAATATAGTAGTTTATACAATATTTCTAAATTGCTCTCTCATTTTTTCAATCTCACTTTTCAAAATGATCGTATGTTCTGTCATTTCAAAATCTGAAGATTTAGATGCAATGGTATTTGTTTCTCTATTCATTTCTTGGGCAACAAAATCAAGTTCTTTAGAATTTTCTGATCGTGAACCATCAAGCATAGATCTCATTACAGAAATATGATTATCTAAACGAACAAGCTCTTCATTAATAGCTGTTCGAGAAGCAAATAATTCTATTTCTATAACTAAGCGTTCTTCAGTATGTTTTATTTCAGATACTTCTAAAACACGTGCTTTAAGATTTTCTTTATATTTGTCTAAAACTTTTGGATAACGCTCTTTAATAAAAGAAACTGATTGCTCCATTTTATCCAGAGAAATAGTAATATCTTTTAGAGTACTTTCGCCTTCGGTAAACATCATTGGAAGCATTTTATCAATTAATTGATCTAATTCTTTTAAAATTATCTTTGTAGATTCGGGATTAATCTCATCACTTCCAACATTTAATACCTGTGGTAATGATAATACTTCTCTAAGCGAAATATCAGGAGCAATACCTATTTCCTGAGCAAGACGACGTCCTTCTTGAACATACTTTTGAGCAAGATTAGTATTAATAAGAACATTTTTAATATCAGCATCTTTATCTGTGATACGCAGACTTAAATCAATTTTACCACGTCCAAGTTTTTGAAGAACAGTACGTCGTGCTTCGATTTCGATAGCAGAATAAGATGGAGGTGTTTTAATTCTGAACTCAAAATATCTTGAATTGACACTTCTGATCTCCATCTCTCCATCAACAAAATCTGTTGAAAATCGGCACGATGCCTGTCCTGTCATTCCACGAATCATGGATACCAACCTTAATTTTATTTGTATGTGTTAAACTCTTTAACAATAACGCTTTCTTGATTATTATCAGCATAAATTTTAATTTGAGCTAGGATTGCTGTAGCAACATGTTGTTCAGCTTCTTTTTTTGATCGACCTTTTCCTGTTGCAGAAAATTGCTCAATTGCTCCTTTTACTGTAAATATTTTACCATGATCAGGACCTTCTGTATCAATCACTTCGTAAACAGGATATTCTTTAAAAGCTTTAACAGCTATTTTTTGTAAGAATGTTTTTGCATCCTGAATACCACCATGAATAGCATTTTCAATACGACTCTTGAATATTCTACTCACAAATTGACGACATTTTAAAAAACCTGATTCTAAAAAAATTACTGCTAATGTAGATTCAAAAATATCACACAGTACTTTTTCTTGAGCACGCTGATCACTAAGTTTTTCCCCTCTTCCAAGCTTGACAATATTCAGAAATTCAAGATCTCTACCAATAGCAGACAGTGTTTTTTCATCTGCTAAATTAGATTTAAGGACTGACATTTTTCCTTCGGATAAATCGACATATTCTTCATAAAGAACTGATGCCATACACAAACCAAGCACAGAATCCCCAAGGAACTCTAAACGCTCATAAGAAATAACATGATTATTTTCAATACATGAAATATGCGTCAAAGCAGTATCCCACAAATCAAAGTTATTAATAGGAATCTGATACTTTTCAGCATGACATTTCAAAATTTCTTGACGAACTTTTGATAAATTAGATTTTTTTGAAAACCAATGAAACATTATGACCACCAAAGCCGAATGAATTACTTAATACATAATTCAATTCTTTATTAACTGCTATATTAGCTGTATAGTTAAGATCACATTCTGGGTCTTGATTAAAAATATTAATAGTAGGATGAATAACAGATTCTTCCATCATTTTCATAATGGCAATCGCTTCCATTGCTCCTGCAGCACCTAATGCGTGACCAGACATGGATTTTGTAGAATTACAATATAATTTATAAGCATGCTCACCAAATGTTTTTTTAATAGCTTGGGTTTCAGCAATATCACCTAAAGGAGTAGATGTTCCATGCATATTAATCAAATCGATATCTTCTGTTTTGATACCTGCATTTTTGATTGCAATATCCATAGCTGTAGAAGCACCAAGCCCCTCAGGATGAGGAGCTGTAATATGATAAGCATCAGCTGTAGCACCATAAGAAAGCATCTCTCCATAAATTTTTGCACCACGTTTAATAGCGTGCTCATATTCTTCAAGAACTAAAATACCAGCACCTTCAGCCATAACAAAACCATCACGATCCTTATCAAATGGTCGAGACGCTAATTCTGGAGTATCATTAAAATTACTAGATAATGCTCTAGCTTGGATAAAACCTGCCATTCCTAGTTGTGTGACAGTGCTCTCACCACCACCAGCGATCATAATATCAGCTTCTCCTAAACGAATATGATTAAAACCTGACATAATTGAGTGAGGACCCGTTGCACAAGCAGAAGTTATAGCATAGTTAGGACCCCTATACCCATATTCCATAGAAATATAACCAGAAATCATATCTAAAATAGACATTGGAACAAACATAGGAGAAACACGGCGAGGGCCTTTGGATAAAAGTATTCCTGAATTATCTTCAAATGTCTGAAGACCACCAATACCTGACCCAACAACAACACCAATTCGATCAAGATTAAGATTTTGTGGAACATCTAGTCGAGCGTCTTTAATAGCTGCTCTTGCAGTAGCAACACCAAATTGACAGAATAAATCCATTCGAGAAGCTAGCTTTTTATCAATATAATCTTCAACTACAAAATTTTTAATTTCTCCAGCAATTTTAGTGCCAAAATCAGTTGTATCAAATCGTTCTATTTTAGAAATACCACTTTGTCCTGTTTTAAGCTTATTCCAAAATTCTTGCACATTTAACCCTAAAGGTGTAATAGCTCCCATTCCTGTAATAACAACACGTTTTAATTGCATTTTTCCCTCCAATAAATTAAGTAAGACAAACTTACATAACCATCCCACCATCGACGGTTAATGTCTGACCAGTAATATAAGATGCATCGTCTGATGCCAAAAATGAAACAGCAGCTGCGATTTCTTCTGGTTTTGCCATTCTCTTCATAGGAATTAACGAGAATATTTTATTTTTTTCATTTTCAGGAATATCATCAGTCATTTTTGTTTCGGTAAATCCAGGAGCAACGGCATTAACATTTATTCCTCTACCCGCTAACTCTTTGGCTGCAGATTTGGTAAGAGCGATGATTCCTGCTTTAGCTGCAGCATAATTTGCTTGTCCTGCATTACCGATAAGTCCAACAACTGAAGCAATATTAATGATTTTGCCATACCTTTGCTTCATCATAATAGAATAGACAGCTTTGATACCATAAAAAACACCTTTTAAATGGACATCCACCACCTTATCAAAATCCTCAATAGGCATACGTAAGATAAGATTATCTCTTGTAATTCCAGCATTATTGATCAGAATATCTATCTTACCCCATTCTTTGTGCGTTGTTTCGATAAGATTTTGAACATCTTCGTATTGAGAAACGTCTGCAGGGATGATCATCACCTTGATATTATATTTTTTAGCCAACTCTTCTGCGATCGGATTATCTTTTTTAATAGATGAAGAGGAAAGTACTATATTAGCACCTTCTTCAGCTAGTTTTGTTGCAATAGCCAATCCAATACCTATAGAAGATCCTGTTATGATAGCATTTTTACCTTGTAATTTCTTCATAATACACCTCTTTTGTGTAGAATCCTTCTTTATGAGCATATTCAAAAAATTTATTATAAAATAATATTTGATCTTGGTTTAATTTAAATCGAAATACTCCAAGAAGCCCTTCGATAACAACAGAAATCTCTGAATTATATTTAAAAATATCTGAAATTCTAATAAGATCTGTATTATCCAAAGATTTAAATAATTTTAATAAATGTTTTTTAGTATAGGTATTTTGCTGATTAATTTCACGGTGATCATAAAAAAAATCTGTGGACCACCTTGATCTACTATGCTCACCTACAAGCGTTATTTTAATCGATGTTTGAAACATATAGGAAGGCATTAAAGGTCTTTTGGGAGTCACCATGACCATTAACTCTTGTTCCAGTTTGGGTTTATAAAAATTTAAATCTTTTTTGAATACCACATTAAATAAATAAGATCCGTGAGAATTTTTAAAAATAATTGCATTAGGATAAACCATCAAAAATTCTTTGTTTTTATAAGCAAGAGAAAGGTGATAAAACCATTTTTTAGCATCTTGAAGAACAGGTGTTTTTTGTTCTTCAAAACCAGCATCCTCTCTATCACTATTAAAACGGTCAAAAGCATTTTGAAAACTAAATTCAGGACTTTTTGGATCAATAGAATTGTCAGATAAACGTCTTTTTTCAAGATCATTAATTATTTTTAAGACACTCTTGTTTTCATCAATCCAATTATGACTTTGAGCAAAAAGAGAATTTCCTAATAAAAGTAATACAAAAACATGAAAAAATCTCATTAATCATTTCTCAAAATAGGAAAGTTATTTTCTGCTGATTGAATAAAAGCTCCACGAGCATATAACTCTAGCAGCTGTCGCATTGCCCTGATTACTTGTTTATTAAGAGTGAATTCAATCTGACCTTTTTTTCCTTTAATATAGTAGGTAATTGAGTCATTATTTTGAAAAAGTTTGTATAATGTATCTACATCTTTTTTATAAAGAGGTAAAGAATAACCTAAATACCAAACAATATTATTATGAGACTGATAATTTTTTTTATCATCTAAATGAAAACGCTGAGAGAACATATGCTGTGTCTGATCACCAATAAAAAGAAGCGTAAATATCTCATTGGTATCATACGGATCAAAAGAAGATTTGTAGTTAGTAGCCTCGTTAGATAAGTAAGAATTATACTGTGACAAAATCGTTCTATATGATTCTTTTATTTTTTCATAATGAATCAAAAATTCAAGATCTTTCTTCTCAAATGTAGAATTAGTGTAGTGTTTTTCAAGAAATTGTGTAATATCATAGATAGATATTATATTAGATATAGGCTCAATAGATTGAGCAACCATTTTTTGTGGAGAAAAATTTAAGAAACTATATTCATATTCTTCAATATTTTCTTTTGGTCTCAGATTTGTTTTACTATTTTGAATAATAGGGGTGGCTGGATTTATATTATCTTGATAGTCTGTATAAGGATCATAAAGTTCATATTCATTACTTACATTTGTTTCTATAGAAGATTCATTTGTTTTTTCTATATCATTAGTGGTAGATAGATTATTTGTTATTCCGAGTAAAAGTTGATATTGTTGGAGCATTTTTTGAAATTCAGGAAGTTCCTGAGCAAAATTTGACAAATTAATCTGCTCGTTAGAATGAATTTCTTCTAAAATATCATAAGAAGACAGAGGCGTTTCTGTGATCAATCGACCGTTTAATCGACCAATAATTTCTTGATCTTTTATCAAATATTTCTCTTGATAAAACAAAGCCAAATTAAGATCAAATTCTTGATTTGGTCTACTGCTTCGTGTGCCAGTAATACTGGGATTTACTTGGAGTCCTAATCTATCATCATCAATATAAGAGGTGATATTAGGATTGTTGACAGTAAACTGTGCAAAAACAGGAAAATTAAAAAAGAAAAATACAGCTAAGAAAAAAGTGATCATCTGAATCTCCATGATTAATATTAATTGATAAAAATTAATATTGTATTAAGCTTGCACCCCAAGTAAATCCACCACCTAAAGCAACAGTAGCAATTAATGTGCCTACTTTGATACGACCTTCTTTTTGAGCATCAGCCATAGCTAAAGGAATGGTTGCACTACTAGTATTCCCATATCGAGATAAATTAATATATGCTTTTTGAGGATCTAAGCCTAAACGTTCTCCTACAGCAGTGATAATACGTTCATTAGCTTGATGAGGGATTAATAAATTGATATCTTCTATGGTCTTGCCAGCTTTTTCACAAACTAATCTCACCTGCTCATCCATAATACGGACAGCTTGTTTAAAAACTTTTACCCCTTCCATGCGGATGGTTTGTTTTCCATTTACCTCTTCTGTTTTCAGAATATCTGCAAAAACACCATCTCCACCTAAAGAAGAGCTTAAAATAGTACTAACAGAAGAATTTTCTTCTACAAGAAACGCACCAGCAGCATCTCCAAATAAGACACAAGTATTTCGATCTGCCCAATCAACAATAGTACTCATGCGTTCAGGGCAAAGACACAATACTTTTTTTACCATTCCACTCTTGATGTAAGCCTCAGCTGTCACTAAAGCATAAATAAATCCACTACATGCTGTAGATATATCAAAAACAGGAGCGCTAGGAATATCTAAAGCATACTGTACCAACGCAGCTGTTGAAGGAAAACGATTATCTGCTGTTGCTGTAGCACAGATAATCATATCAATATCTTTAGGGTTACAATTAATTTTAGCAAAAAGATCTTGAGCAGCCTTAACTGCAATATCTGCATTACTCTCACCATCAATAATATGGCGTTCTTTGATACCAGTTCTAGTAGTAATCCACTCATCATTGGTATCAACTATTTTAGAAAGATCGTGATTTGTTAAGATTTTTTCAGGGATGTAAGTACCAACTCCAGAAATACCAACCTTCATATATCCCCCCTTTTTATGAGAGTCTTATTATTTATAATTATAGCAGATCTTATGACTAATTTTAGAGAATATCTTGATAATTATCTTCAAGTTTTTGATTAATCTCTGCTAGGATATTATTTTCAAGAGCTTTAACACATGCTTCGATCGCATTTTTAAACGCTTTAGCACCTGAAGAACCGTGTCCAATAAGTACAATCCCTTTAACCCCAAGTAACGGAGCTCCCCCAAAAAACTCAGGATCAAGAGCATCTTTTACTTTTTGGAAAGCAGGCCTTGCTAAAATAGCACCCAACAAACTAATAATACTGGTATTAAATGCTTTCTTTAGCATTTGTGAAAAACCAGATGCTGTACCTTCCATTGTTTTAAGAACAACATTTCCAACAAAACCATCGCATACAATCACGTTAGCTTTTCCTTTAAAAAAGTCTTTTCCTTCTATATTTCCAATAAAATTCAGAAACTGTGAATCTTTCATTTTTTTATAAGTTTCGCGAGCTAGTTTGGATCCCTTATATTCTTCTTCACCTGTATTTAATAGGCCAACTTTAGGAGCAGCAACATTCATCATTCTTTCATAATAAATCTGACCCATTAAAGCAAATTTCACAAGATCATCAGATGTCGTTTCGGAACTTGCTCCAACATCAAGAAGCATTGCAGGATATCCTCCAAGACCTTTGGTAACAAAAGTAGCCAAGGCTGGTTTTTTAATAACAGCTACCCGTCTTAAAATAATAGACGCACCAACAACAATAGCTCCTGTATTACCAGGAGAAAAAAATGCATCTAGTTCACCTTTTTTATGAGCTTCTAGGCCTACAACAATACTAGAATTAGGTTTTGATTTAACAGCACTTAGGGGCTCATCATTCATAGTAATAATATTATCTGCGTGCATAATAGAAATATTAGAAGGTGTTTGGATTTTATATTTTTGACAAACACTTTCTAATATTATTTGCAACTGCTTTTGATCGCCTATCATTACAATTTCAGCTTGAGGATGAGATAACGCACCATCAATAGCACCTTTTACTAAATGCGAAGGGTTCTTTTCTCCACTAGCAATATCAACTCCAATTCTCATGAAATATCTCCCTTAATTTTGAATTAAAAATATCAAAAAGATGTTAATGGAAAAGATCGGAGAGCTAATAAAAACTCTCCGACTTATCATTTTTAATATTGAAACAACAGCGACTAAGCTTCTTCAACACCAGCAAAAACTTTTCTACCTTTATATGTTCCACAAGAAGAACAAACACGATGAGGCAATTTTTGAGCCCCACAATGATCACAAGTGGATAGATTCACTGCATCCATTTTGTAATAACTATTTTCTCTACGAATTCTTGAATGAGCTTTAGAGGTTTTCTTTTTAGGTACACCCATCGTGTAACTCCTTAGTTTAGTTTGAAATATCACCCCAATTCTAATAAAGGAGTAATATAAATATACATTAATAATGTATATTATACTACATAATAATATTACTTGTCAACAATTTACACGAAATTTTCATAATTTATCTTATCGACCCACATATACAAAATGAAAATTAATCTTAATAGAACCATTTTTAGCTAGTTCTTCAGGAAGAGGTCCAAAGTTTTTTGCGTAGACTACAGAATTAAAACTAGCATTATCTACTGTCTCGAGACCATAAGATTCTACAATTTTTGCATCAATTACATCGCCATCTTTATTAATTGTAAATTCAACCACAACAGTTCCACTACGAATAAGACCTTGAAAATATTGATACACCGGAAAAAACTCTCTGTGATATATTTCGATTCGTGTTTTTATATTTAAAAGATAGTCAGCAAATTCCTTAGAATGAGTAGCTAATGAAGGAGAGCCAATATTATAAAGATTAATTACTGTTGGTTCATCAGGATTATACAAAGAAGGGATGTTATTTGCAATAGTAGTAGGAGGCTTTTTTTTCATAGAAAAATCTTTTTGATGAGAAATATTAGCCTGATCTGGCACTATTTTTTCAATCTTATCAAAATCGTCACCCAGATCTATATCTTGTTTTTCTTCAAGAATTTGTTCAAAAACAATAGCTTTTTGTAGATTTGGATTAAATACATTATATTTTTCTTCTTTTTTCAAATCAGGTCTTGCTGAGGAACTAATATTATTTTTATCCGAAATCAATGCGTCTTCTTCTTTTCTTATTATTTCTTGAACGGTATCCAAAATAATATTATGAAGCTCAATTTTTTTATCTTTATAAGAATTTGCTTGGCTTTTCATAAAGGAGAGCATCTCCTGATATCCAAACAAAAACAAATACGCATGAACTACTATAGACAACCACAAGAACAACACAAAATATTTGATTTGAGAGTCGCTGAAAAAACTACTTTTCGAATCACGAAACATAAGATCTCCTTGAAGATACTTATAAGAAATTGATTTAAAAAAAAAATACTGTTATAATATCTTTAAGTGGAGGATAGAAAATGTCACCTATTAAAATATCACTCTATTCACTTAGTACTATTAGTATGATCTTCTTTTTAAATTTAATCAATCAAAAAATTAATTTTCCTACTGCTAAGATTACAAAATATGAGATTATTTGCTTATCTTCTAATAGTATTTCTGCTTATTTTGAGGTAGATAAAGCATCAGTGATTTATTGGCGTATTTACCCAACATCTCACCCAGATCTTAAACCACACGATCTCACTAATATTTCTTCTATTATAGGTACTAATATTATTTATGGAGGTGGGGTAATAGATAATTCTACAAATATTTATACTAACCACATAAAAAATCTCTCTCCCCTAACAGAATACCATATGTTTGTTATTGCTATTCCAAAAATAGGAGAATTCCCCAAAACTATAATAAAAATTCCTTTCTCTACAAAATAACCTATGGATGTTATAAACTATGAAAAAAAGATATCTTTTATCCATTATGATAAGTAATATTATCTTTGCAAATGAATTTCCAGCTTTTAACACATCAGAGTTTCCAGCTAATTTTCCTGGTGCTTCTACTCATCAGACTAGTTTTATTTCTCAAGGGGATTCTTCACAGCCACCTATTATGCCAGAGGTAGCTGTCTCTCTTCCTCAAGAAGTAGTTTATATTGGATTTGATACACCTGCTACAATCCCACAGCACTTACTTGAAGCTGCTCAGGTAGACCCAAATGCGGCAAATATTCCTATGCTAATCTCTGAAACTCCTAGAAATGAAAATATTATTAATATTAGCGTTACTAATATTCAAACTAACGCATTAACAAATGTTTACGAAAATCAAAGTCATATTGTCAATTTAACGAATATTGTTCAAGAAACCTCTGTTGTTAATGTCACTAATTTTATCACCAATACTATCACTAATTTTCAGACTAATATTTCAAAAGTAGCTGTACCATTTGTTGATCTAAACAAACAAAATCTTGTTGATACGCAAAAGTTTATCAAAGCATCCTATGCAGGAGATCTTTTTACCTTAAAGCAATTGATGAAGAAAGGTATATCTCCAGATTCTCGAAATATTTATGATATTAAAAATGGAGTTACTGCCTTAATTGGAGCTGCAGGTCAACGTCGCTATTCTGTATTAGAATTACTCTTAAAAAATGGAGCAAACCCAAACCTCACCTCATCTTATAATGGACTCCATGGTATCACTCCTTTGATGGTTGCTGCGATACAAGGTCCTATTGAAAACGTAGAGCTTTTAATTACATTTGGAGCAAATGTCCACAGACAGACTTCAGGAATTGTTACAGGAAATTCTGCTTTATCTGCAGCTATCAGTGCTAGCCAAGAAGAAATAGTTGATCTTCTTTTAAAACAAAAAGTGGATATTAATCACACCATAAATAGCAAAAAATATTATGGTATTACACCTCTGA
>JBOFDR010000183.1:0-3086 GCA_051647205.1 Brevinema sp.
TAAGGCTTTTTTGTACTACTTTTTTACTTAAAAACGCTAACATCACTGTGGTAGCTCCGACTCTCCCTAAGATCATTGTCACACAAAGTAATATCTTAGAAAGATTTGATAAATAAGAAGTGATTCCAGTCGACACACCGACCGTTGCAAAGGCAGAGAATGTTTCGTACAATACTGATGATAAAGGTAGATGCTCTACATGACAGATAATCAACGAAACGGACATAATCCATGCTAATGAATTAAAAACCAGTGCCCAAGCCTGATGAATGATTGACATATCTAGTTGTCGTCCATAAATAACAGGCTGGTAGTCGTTTTTTATTGCAGCTTTAAAAGAACTATAAAGCACAAAAAATGTTGTTGTTTTAATCCCACCTGCTGTTGACCCTGGAGAAGCACCAATATACATTAAAATTAATGATAAGAGTCGTGATGTTTCGCCTGTTTGAGAAAGATCAACTGTATTAAATCCTGCAGTACGAAGATTCACCGAAGCAAATAATGAACTGAGTAGTTTTTCATGTAAAGGTAAGGTATTTAAACTATAATAAAATTCACTAATAAAAAAGAAGACTGCACCAACAACTGTTAAAATAAGCGACATACGCAATGCAATCATCGTTGCAAGCTGTAGTTGTTTACTTTCTTTTTTACTGAAGTGATGGTAGATATCTTGCCACACACTAAATCCCATCCCCCCGATAGCAATCGCAGCCATAATAGCAATATTGATTATTCCATCGCTTCTAAAATCTACAAGAGAGTTTGAGAATAAGGCAAATCCTGCATTACAAAATGCTGATACGGCATGGAATATTGAATAAAAAATAGCTTCGCTAAAAGGAAGAATCTTATAAAATCGTGTAAATAACATAAGAGCAATAATAAACTCTACGATAAGAGTAAATCCTAAGGTAAATGATAAGAATTTAGTTAAACTTTTATCACCTTTTGAGGAGCTCGCACTGTCTTTAGCAGATAATTGCTCAGTCATTGATAGTTTTCGCCCTAGCATAGCAAGAAATACAGTGGTAATAGTTACCAAACCAAGAGCTCCAATTTGGATCAAAGTTAAGATAACGATCTGACCAAAACGAGAAAATATAGTTGCAGTATCTAGTACGGTTAGCCCTGTCACACAGACTGCAGATACTGCTGTAAAAAAAGCGTCCACAGCTGTTATTTTGATGCTCGAATTTGTAATAGATATAGGGAGCATTAATAATGCTGTTCCTATGGCAATAACGATTAGAAATGAAAACACCACTAAAAGGCGAGAGCTGATTTTGATTTTACCAAAAACTTTAAAAAGATTACGGCAATTTTGATACAAATAAAGACCAAGAATACTCGCTGTGATACTACAGATTAGTGATTGAATATGATATGTATTGTTAACCATAAATATTTCAAGACGGGATGTTTTAATAAAGATAATCCAAAAAAATGATGCAAACATCGTAATAGCTATTTTAGGATATTTGAATGTTTTCATTTTAAGATGATCGGTAATGATATTTATTAGAATAAAAATCATTAAGATTGACAGTAAAAAAGGTAATTCAGGGACTGATAAATGAAAAATCCCTTCGATCAGATAGAATAAAGTTATTGATAAAAGAGAAATGCGAATTAAAGACAAAGTTTTTAATATGTATAATGCAGAAAACAAAGGACCTCTCCTTATAATTATTCGTTGGATAATTATAACACGAAAAAGCATAAAGTACAATTTATATTGTAGTAAAAAGCTATTTTTACCAACTTTTTGTGATCAAAAAAATGAAAAATTAATGATAACACTTGCAAGTATTCAAACTTTATAGTATAATAATAAAAATATTGACTACTTAATGATAACTAAATTTTTATAAAATATGATAAATATAATATACATATATAATATGTTTTGGTAACTATTATTGGAGGTACTTATGTCTGATACTTTTAACAAAGTAAAAGAATTAATTGTTGATAAACTTAATGTTAATGCAGCAGATGTAACAGAAGAAGCTTCTTTTGTTGAAGATTTAGGAGCAGATTCCTTAGATATCGTAGATTTCGTTATGGCTCTTGAAGATGAGTTTGGAATTGATATTTCTGACGAAGATGCACAAAAAATTAAAACAGTTAAAGATGCTGTTGATTTTATTAACAAAAATTGTTAAGTCAATCTAATAAAAATGAGTAGGTATATATCTGCTCATTTTTTTTATTTTGTCTAAATATGAAAAAGTAATATATTATTAATACAAATAGCGAAAAAAAATTGTTCAATAAAATCTTTATTGATAGATAATCAATTTTATAGTATAATTTTTATACTTATTGTATAGAAAGTAAATGGAGTTATCTTGTGTTGAATGTTGTTAAAGTAAAAACATTATTTGATCATTCATTAAAATATTATAAAATCGATAATGATATCATCTTAAAAAAGGGAATGTTTTTTGTTGGTTCGACAAAATTCGGTGATGATCTTGTAGAAATACAGTGTCCCAAAAGGATTTTTATGACAGAAATTAAGTGGGACGAAACCTTAAAAAACATGGGAATTACTACTGATCCGCAGAGTGCTAGATTTGCTTTTGAGCCTACCCTTTATCATCCAGCTAAAGATTCCGAGATACAAAAATATAACGAAAATGATAATCGTTCCAAAGAGTTGCTTACACTGTTTAACGATAAAATAAAAGTACATGGTCTCGAAATGAAAATCATGGGACTTCATTTTACTCTAGATCAGAAGCGCCTTGTCTGTACTTATACAGCAAATAGTAGAATTGATTTTCGTGAACTTGTAAAAGAGCTTGGGGTGCTTTTAAAGCAACGTATCGAGATGTTCCAAATCAGTATACCTGAATCAATGAAATTTATTGATTCTTGTGGCTCTTGTGGAAGGCAACTTTGTTGTACGATGGGATGTACGGCATTTATTGCAGATAAAAAACACTCTTTAAAATCATCAAAATTTCTAGGTGTTTGTGGGCGTACTAGATGTTGTTCTTTTTTTGAAAGCAATTAATATTCAGGGTGTGTATTACATAATTGATTCTTCATATACCAATTAGTCTATCAAGCAT
>JBOFDR010000184.1:0-4820 GCA_051647205.1 Brevinema sp.
GGAATTAAATACGATTAACAGGTATTTGGAATGTGGCCATTTTTTTGACCAAAAAGTTAACAAGATTTAGCCAAAGATTGAATAAATTGCTGAGGGCTTTTATAGTTTAGATCAGAATGTTTTCTGCGAAGATTGTAAAAAACTGCAATATATTCAAAAATAGATATTTTTGCTTCTTTAATGCTTGGATATTTTCGATGTCTTACTTTTTCTTTTTTCAATGTTGCAAAAAATGATTCCATCAGAGCATTGTCATACGGGCAACCTGGAGCACTGTATAATCGTATAATTCTGTGTTTTCTACAAATTTTCATCGTTTCTTCAGAAGTATATTGAATTCCTCTATATGTATGCAAGATCAATCCTTTCTTAGGTTTCTGAATTAAAATAGCATTTTTGATCGCCTCTATCACCAGTTGTGAGTTTGGTTTAGTTCCCATTTTGTAACCTACGATTTTCCTTGTATACAGATCTAAGATCATCCCTAAGAACAACCATCCTTCCTTAGTTTTTATATAAGTCAAATCACTAAGCCATATTTGATTTGGCTCTTGTGCTTTATAAAATACTGTTCCAATAAATTTGGTTTTGATCCTTTTATTAGCTTGCTATCTGCCTTTTTATAACGATAGGTGCCGCGATACGTTTTAAGATTTAACTTATTCATGATCACACGTATCTGGCAATACGAATAATGAATATTTTTATCTTGCAATTCTTTATATACACGTCTTATACCGTAGAAATGTTTCGAATCATAAACACTCTAGAAACATTATATTCCATAATAACTTTGGTTTTATCATGTGGAATTATTTTATTGATATTTTTATAATAAAAACTTTTATGGAGTCCAACAATCTTACAAGCTTTTCTAATTGATAATTTTCGTCTAGTGTTAGTAATCAAATGATTTACTATTTCAACTTTATCGTGTATTGTATCTGTTTTCCTCCTTTCATGTATTCCCAAGCTTTTTTTTAAGAATTCAACTTCCTCCTTCAACTTCTGAGTTTATCTTTTTAGATTATTATAACTTTGCATGGAAACCTTTTTAGGTGATGACTCATTATCTGTTTCTTTCTACTTTAAAGTATCTGATTTCCATTGCTGAATGGTTTTATCTGAAATATCATAAAGCCTTGCTAGATCAATAATTCTAGCCCAATTTTTCAATTGAGCTACTATCATATCTTTAAATTCATGGGTATATCTCTTTCTTATCTGTTTCATTTGGGACTCCTTGATCTGATTAGAATATCCCTGTTATTTTTTTGGTCCATTTTTTATATCACTTCACAAGAATGTGATGGTGAATTTTGGGATATTTTGAAGGCTTAACATTGAAATTTAGTAGGGGTGTCGCAGACGTGTACCTCACCTCTAGAGAGAAGACCTCCCATGTCATACGCGGTAAATAATCTCTAGTAGGAGTGGTACGATATGCTGCAATTTAGTACATCCAAGACATGTCAGGTTGTACGTGTAGACGTGGGTGTATTGGTCTAAGAATAGTATAGTAACTCAATAATACTTCCCCAAATAAATCTGTGAACAAATCATTGTAGTGATTCATTCACTTCAAAAATTTCAAAGTTATTACATTCATTAACTCTCGTCCTTGTCGAATAAGATTATTGACAAGGAAAAACATTAATCGTCGGACAACAAGATAGAAGACAAGACGATGGTATGATCAAAGCCCTAAAATTATCTTGGGAGTGAAGATCGAAGTAGTACAAAATGATGAGAAAATTGGCTTTCAAAATCCTCCAAAAGAGAGCCAATTTCAGAAGGGAAAATCAGGAAATCCAAAAGGACGACCTAAGGGTAGTAAAAATTTGAAAACAATTTTATTGAAAGAATTAGATAGCCAAATTTCTATTCAAGAAAAGGGTAGAGTGACAAAAGTTACCAAACAAGAAGCTTTTATCAAAGGATTGATTGCTAATTCTCTCAAAAATGATAAGCATGCGAGTCAGATTTTGGTGAGATTGATGACAGGATTGTTAACAGATCAAGAAGAACAAATTGCACCAGAGCTTCACGAAGAAGATATGGAAATCTTGAAAAGGTATATGAATCATGAATAAAAATAATGATGAACAACAAAGAGCTCTAAGAGCCTTGCTCCGAAATAATTTAGCCCCATTTGTTGAGAAGGTTTATAAAAGTGTGGATAATTCTCAACCCTATATTCATAGTGATCATATTGAATTAATTGCAGACAGGTTGGAGCAATGTTATAAAGGTAAGATCAAAAGATTGATCATTAATATGCCACCAAGATCCTTAAAATCTATTTGTACAAGCGTTGCGTTTCCTGCGTGGATATTGGGAAAAGACCCTAAGAAAAGAATTATTAGTGTTAGTTATTCAGATGAACTGGCAAGTAAACATGCAAGAGATTGTCGAGCTGTGATGGATGCAAGATGGTATAAAGAATTATTTCCTTTAACAAGAATCAATCCGAATAAACGTACAGAAACAGAATATGAGACAACAAAAAATGGCTATCGTTTAGCAACGTCTGTTGGTGGAACCTTAACGGGACGGGGTGGGAATCTTATTATTATCGATGATCCGATCAAACCACAAGATGCCTTATCTGAAACTAAGAGAAAATCTGTAAATCAATGGTATGCAAACACTCTTTATAGTCGCTTGGACAATAAAAATACGGATGTGATTATTATTGTGATGCAGAGAGTGCACACTGATGATCTCTGTGGTTTTGTGCAAGATAGTAATACTGAGTGGAATATATTGAATCTACCGGCGATTGCAACAAAAGATGAAGAGTTTGAATTATCTAATAAAAAAATTATGAGTCGAAGAATTGGTGAGATTTTGAATCCGCAATTGGAATCTCAATTTATCTTGGAAAATATTAAGAAGAATATGGGGTCATATAATTTTGAAGCTCAATATCAGCAAAATCCTATCCCTGAAGATGGGGGATTGTTGAAATGGAAATGGTTTGATTATCATGACGAATTACCAAGTGGAGATATGATTGTTCAGAGTTGGGATACAGCGAGTTCTGACAATGATTTTAGTGATTATTCAGTAGGGATTACAGCACTTTATAAAGACAATAAATTTTATATTATTGATATTTTCAGGGATAAGCTTTTGTTTCCTGAATTAAAGCGAAAGATCAAGGAGTTACATGATCAATACAAACCAAAGAAGCTAATCATTGAGAATAAAGCTTCTGGTATTGCCTTGATCCAACAGATTAGAAATGAATATAATATTTATCCTATTCCTTATGATCCAAAGCTTTCTAAAAAAGATAGGATCATGGTAAATTCTGGGATCATTGAATCAGGGCGAGTATTATTACCGCGAGGAGCTAGTTTTATTGATGAATTACAAAAAGAAGTAGTGACTTTTCCTCATGGTAAGCACGATGACCAACTAGATGCTTTATCACAAATTTTAGATAATATACAATGGTTTCATCATGAGACTTCACGGAGCTATTCTTTTTCTTATAATCAAAGAAATCGTCTTCCGTTTGTTTGATTATAGATCTCTTGTATTTCTTTGTATTCGTTGATATTTTAAGGGTTTTGGTGTATAATATATACTATCTGTAGGAGTTTATAGTGCAAGATTTTATTACAATTATTAATGAATGGAATCCTGATTTTATCTATCTAGCCCCATTTCTAAAAACTACTATTGAGTCAGGATTAGCGTATGATACCTTAAAAGAAGTAGTTGCAAAAATTCCTGTCATAAATAGAATGATTCCAGCTAAAAATATTGCTATACCATGCCTTGAAGGGATTGTTTTGAATACAGATAATGAGATACTGCAGAACATGTTTATTTCTTTACTAACAAACTCTATGGATAAAACTAAACAAGATCTCTCTCATCCTGCATTCCCTAAGATTTTAAGTCAGTTATCTGTCGATGAGGTAATATTATTGTATTACATGTCTTCTATTTCATATGGTAAAATCGAAAGAATAAAAGATTATAAATGGAATGGTTTACAACAGAAGGTTCGTTCAAGTATAGAACTTGAGTTTGACTACCAATATAATATTGAATTGTTAAACATTAATAAAATCTTTAATTTTATAGTAAGCCATTTACATTCATTAGGTATAATAAAGACAGAGGAAAGTGATAGTAGACAATATCCTATAATTTTCACACTCACTTTAAATGATGTTGGTAAACAATTTTTAAAATCATGCCTTAATGAGGAAGCTGAAGAATTACTTAAAGATCTTATAAACAGCAAGGAATAAGAATGAAATTACATAATGAAACAGAAATCAGAACTAAATTAAACACTTTTATTCCTGAACACGAAGATTTTAACTATGAAAAAGGACAAAGCCAAGTATTTTGGTCGGACTTTTTTCAATGCTTTGGTGTGCCTGCGAATATTTATGGATTGTGGTTTGAGAATGCGATCGGTCGAAAATTTATCGACGCTTTTTACCCAAAACACTTTATCATTGAACAAAAATCAGAAGGACGTGATCTTGACGAGGCGTACACACAGGCACTTGATTATGCTAATCGATTAGAGGTAGAGAAAAGACCTCGTTTTATCGTGGTGTGTGATTTTAAGGAATTTCGTGTTAAGGATCTAAGCACCTTAAGAAACTACGAATTTCATTATTCACAGATCGAAGATTATATCAATCTTTGGCGAGAGATCCTTGGTGAGAAAAAAGATTTCTTCGAAGAGATCACAGTTAATATCGAGGCTGGCAATATCATGGCTGATCTACATGATGCTCTAAAAGCTAGTGGGTATGAAGGTCGTGATCTGGAAATATTGCTCGTAC
>JBOFDR010000185.1:0-1928 GCA_051647205.1 Brevinema sp.
ACCACAAACGATTAAAGATGCAGAGGAAGCTGGGATCATTGTCATTCATCAGGAACTTAATTTATTTCCTCATATGACTATTATGGATAATGTATTCTTAGGTGTTGAGCTCGGTGGTAAATTTTATGTTGATGAAAAAGCCCAGGAAAGAATATTGGTAGATCTTTTGAGTACAGTTGGGCTTAATTTATCTCCTTATATTTATGTAAATGAGCTTTCTATTGGTCAACAACAACTTATTGAGATTGTAAAAGCGTTACATAAAAAAGCAAAAATCTTAGTAATGGATGAACCCACTTCTGCACTAAGTCAAGAAGAAATAGACAAGGTTTTTGATGTGATTCGTTTATTAAAAAGTCAAGGAACTTCTGTTATTTATATTTCTCATCGGATGCAAGAAATTTTTAAAATTTGTGATGACATTACTATTTTACGTGATGGGGAATGGATTGGTGATTTCGAGCTTAATAAAATCACAGAAGATGATCTTATTAAATCAATGGTAGGAAGAAATATTGATGATCCTTTCCCTCATGTTCATGCAGAACTTCGTGGTGAATACCTCAGAGTTGAAAATCTATCAGGTGATTATGTTCAAGATATTTCTTTTAATCTTCAACGTGGTGAAATTCTTGGTATTGGTGGATTAATGGGTTCAGGTAGAACTTCTTTGATGCACATGCTTTATGGATTGATGTCTGTTGGTAGTGGAAAAATCTTTGTTCAAGGTAAAAAAGTGAAAATCCAACATCCACAAGATGCTTTAAATCATTCTATTATTTATGTATCTGAAGATCGTAAGGGAGATGGTCTTTTTCTTAATTTTTCTATTAGTTATAACACAAGTATTGCTTCACTGAAGCTTTTTAGTAACCATTTCGGTAGAATTGATTATACTATGGAACAAAATACTGTTGAGAAATTTTGTGAAATAACATCTGTAAAAACTACTTCTTTAGAAGCTCCAGTTAGAAGTTTAAGTGGTGGTAACCAACAAAAAGTTGCTTTATCAAGGGCTCTTTTAACAGGTCCAATGGTTTTGATTTTGGATGAACCTACTAGAGGAATTGATATTGGAGCTCGGCGAGAAATTTATCAGATGATTAATAAATTAAAAGAAAAAGGCACAGCGATTATTCTTATTTCTTCTGATATGCCTGAATTATTGAGTTTAAGTGATCGTATCATGGTAATGTCTGAGGGTCGATCAAAAGGGATTTTGAATTTTGACGAAAAATCCCCTGAAAATATTATGAAGCTCATCGTGGCATAAGGAGAACTGAATGAATACAATAACCATACTTGATATTAAAAAGATTATGTCACTTTATGGAGTTTTAATCTTTTTTGCTTTGTTTTGCATTGTGATTACTATCATAGAGCCTCGCTTTTTTACAATACACAATCTTCTAAATGTTTTTCGTCAAACATCTGTCAATGCGATCATTGCAGCGGGTATGACTCTGGTTATTTTAACAGGAGGGATAGATTTATCTGTAGGTTCTATTTTTGCATTAAGTTCTGTAGTTGGAGCTCTGGCAATTATCAAAGGATTTGGTGCTATTCCAGCAGTATTTATTACTCTTATTTTAGGTGCCATGATGGGGATGCTTAACGCTTTTTTTGTGGTGACTTTTAAGATGCAGGCATTTATTGCAACTTTGGTAACAATGACTTTTGCTCGAGGTCTTACTTATATTGTTACCGATGGAATTCCAGCAACAATCTCAGCTACAGCTAAAGGAAGTAATATATTTTATTTTATTGGAGATGGATATTTTTTAGGAATACCTTTCCCTGTTATTTTGACGATTGTTTTATACACTTTTTTATTTTGGATTTTACATAAAACAAGATATGGACGTTATCTTTATGCAGTAGGTGGAAATGAAAAAGCTGCTCTTACAGCAGGGATCAAAGTATCTAAT
>JBOFDR010000186.1:0-3464 GCA_051647205.1 Brevinema sp.
GATGAGCTTCCTAAAGATCGTACTGAATGGGTACAAAAATCAATAGATATGATTTCCGGAGCTACTTTTAGCTCAAGTGCTGTTGTGAGCAATCTCAAAAAAGCAGTAAATTTATTTTCTGTAGAAACCTCTAACAAAGGAGCTACTAATGGCTAATCAAATATCAAATTGGAACGAATTAGAAAAAGGGCTTTTAAAAGAAAACCCTGTTTTTGTTCTTTTAATTGGACTGTGTTCATCACTTGCGATCTCTACAAATGTTTCCAATGCAATAGCAATGGGTCTTTCCGCATTAGTGGTATTGACTTGTTCAAATATTTTAATTTCTTTATTAAGAAATTTTATTCCTGTTTATATAAGGGTTCCAGCTTTTATCATTGTGATTGCAGGCTTTACCACCATGGTTGAAATATTAATGGGTCGTTATATGCCTTTAATATATTCTGTTTTGGGTGTTTATCTTCCATTGATTGTTGTAAACTGTATTATTCTAGGAAGAGCAGAGTCTTTTGCTAGTAAAAATAATGTTGTCCGTTCTTTTTTTGATGGTGTAGGAATGGGCTTAGGTTATACTCTAGCTTTAGTTTCTATAGCTACTCTCCGAGAGTTGCTTGGTAATGGAACTTTAACTTTTCGCATTGCTGAAGATACGGGTATAGTCCTTAATTTCACAGCACCACTTATGCAAGATCCTTCTAATACTTTAGTAAATGTAGTAAATTTATTTGGATCACCTGCTCCTGTCCACCCTAATCTTGCTCCTCAGCATTTAACTTATTTTAATATAGCTTATATTGTTCCAGATCCTTTACAAGTTATGTTGTTACCTCCTGGAGGATTTCTAGTAATGGGACTTTATTTAACAATTATCCAACATATTACTTTATTTAAAGCAAACAAGAAAAAACAAGCTATAAAATTAAATAAAACAGAAGGAGCCTAATCATGAATGAAGCGTCTTATTTTATCATCTTTATTATGGCAGTCCTCAGTGGTAATATGGTTTTTTCTCGATTTTTAGGACTTTGTCCATTTTTTGGTGTTACTAAAAGAATGGATGATGCGATCGGTATGGGATTTGCTGTTATATTAGTGCAGATGTTTACGGTAGCTATCACACATCCTTTGTATTATTATCTTTTGGTTCCTCATGATTTACAAATTTTAAAAACACTAATGTTTATTTTAGTTATCGCTTCTGGTGTACAAATGCTAGAAGCAATTATGAAAAAACTTTTCCCTCCTTTATACCGTGCCTTAGGGGTATTTCTTCCTTTAATTACAACTAACTGTATTGTTTTGGGGATTGCGCTAATTGTCATTTCAGAAGAACTTACTTATGGTAAAGCTTTATGGTTTGCGTTCAGTGCATCCCTAGGATTTATGTTTGCGATGATTTTGATGACATCAATTCTCCAAAAGGTTAAGAATGCACGTGTCCCTAAAGCAGTTCAAGGAGCTCCTTTAGGATTCTTTATAGCAGCGATTATTTCTATCGCATTTATTGGTTTTAGTGGATTAGTAGTTCAGTAAAAAGGAGGCTATAATGCCTATTCCTTCACATGTTTTGATTAATCTTGGAATATTTTTTGTTTGTTTTATGTTTATTGCAACTATCCTATCTTTCGGTGCTGCAAGAGGATTTAAATTTCACTCTTGTAAAGGCGATGATGACAATTGTTGTAAAAGAGGACATAATGAGATTCAGAAAAAAATCTTAGCTTTAATTGAAAAAGATAACCAAAATCAATCAAAGGAGATTTAATATGGAAATATCAGTCGTATATATTGGTACAGCAATCGCAATTTGTTTAGCAATTGTTCTTGGTATTGCTATTTCTTTAATAACACAGTTTTTCTATGTAGAAACTGATTCTAGAATTGAGCTAATTTATGATATACTTCCTCATTATAATTGTGGTGCCTGTGGTTATGCAGGATGTAAACCCTATGCAGAAGGTATTTGCTGTGGTGATGTTGTCACCAAATGTCGTCCAGGTGGTCAAAAAGTTGCACAGCTATTAGAGCAATTTATAGTAGAAAATCCTAATGGAGAACATTGTAAAAATATTTTGCGTAAATAAGACTATTATAGTATAATATGGAGCATTATTAAGAAGAGAGTACTATGATCAAGTCACCATCTCAACGTTCTTTAAGAAATAAAACACTAATTTTGACGGAAAATGATAGAAAAGAGTTTGCTTCAAAGATTTTATCTAATAATAATAATTTTACTCTTGAATTAATAATGGATAAACTTATTTGTGGCGATACTAATTTTTTGATAAACAAATTACCACTTCAATTTATTGATCTTTTAATTATAGATCCTCCTTATAATCTTTTTAAAAATTATCATGGTAATTCTTTTAAAGAGCGCTCTTATATTGAATACTATAAATATTTAGAATCATGGTTTATCCCACTCCTTGGTTGTTTAAAGCCTGAAGCATCAGTATATGTTTGTTGTGATTGGAAGTCATCTAATATGATTTTCTCTCTCTTAGATAAATACTTAAATATACAAAATCGTATTACTTGGCAACGCGAAAAAGGACGAGGTTCACAAAAAAACTGGAAAAATGGAATGGAAGATATTTGGTTTGCTACTATGGGTAAAAATTTTTGTTTTAATATTGACGCTGTTAAATTAAAAAAAAAAGTAATTGCTCCCTATCGTGATCAAGGTATACCAAAAGATTGGACCGAAGATAAGGATGGAAAGTTTCGATGGACTCATCCCTCTAACTTTTGGAATGATATATCAATCCCATATTGGTCAATGCCTGAAAATACAGAACATCCTACTCAAAAACCTGAAAAATTAATAGCAAAACTTATTTTAGCATCTTCTAATGAAGGAGATTTTGTTTTTGATCCTTTTTTAGGTTCTGGGACTACAGCAGTTGTAGCTAAAAAATTAGGGCGTCATTTTTCAGGAATCGAACAAAATTTAGAATATTGTCTGTGGGCACAAAAGCGTTTAAAAATAGCAGAGTCAGAAAAAAACATACAAGGGTACGATGGATTTTTTCGAGAAAGAAATTCTTAAAAAATTCTTCGTATCATTAATGATATATTATTTGATAAATCATTGATTATTAAGGAGTCGCATATGTCTGAATTTATTGTTAATGGAACAGAGCAAAGTTTTGCATCGGAAGTATTAGAATCTGATATCCCTGTTTTAGTTGATTTTTGGGCAGAATGGTGTGGACCATGTCGTATGATTGTGCCATTTTTGGAACAAGTTGCTCAAGAGTATCAAGGCAAAGTAAAAGTTGTCAAATGTAACGTTGATGATTGTCCTCAAATTGCAGGACAATTTGAAGTAGCAAGTATACCTACACTTATTTTATTTAAGCAAGGTGTTGCTACAAAAAGACAATCTGGAGCGTTACCACTTGCTCAATTAAAGCAGTTTATTGAAAATTAAAAATTTTTATACCTATTACTGATTA
>JBOFDR010000187.1:0-2260 GCA_051647205.1 Brevinema sp.
CTAATCCTTCTTTTAAAGCCTGTCTACCAGTAAAAACACGTCCATCAGCAAGAGGTATTATTTTATCGAGATCTATTTTTCTTCCTTCAGCAACTACTTCAACAAATTGATTATAAGTATCAAGAACGCTAGCCATGAGGATTTCTTTTTCTTCAGGGCTCATCGTTTTAAAAGGAGATAACATATCTTTATTAGCACCACTTTTAATAACATTAGCTTTAATTCCGATTTTTGCCAATAATTCACTATACTCTATTCCTTGCATGATCACACCAATACTCCCAACAAGAGAACCACCATTTGCAAAAATACGATCAGCTCCAGCTGTAGCATAATAACCACCTGAAGCAGAGATATCACTCACACTTATAATAACAGGCTTGCCTGCTTTTTGGATTTTAGTTACAGCAGCATGTAATTCTTGAGAGGCACCTACAGTACCACCAGGAGAATTAACTTGAATAATTACTGCTTTAATATTTTTATTGGTCTCTGCGACCTTTAATTGACGAAGCCAGTAACCTGCACCTGATGGGGATGGAAAGAATCCACCTCCCTTATCCCCAAAACTTATAGGAGCATCCATATTGATAACACCTATAAGTGATTGTTTTTTTGAGATATTTTGGATAGAAGAAAGAGGATTATTAGAACCTGTAGATTTTTTACCTTGAACTCCTAAAGCAACAATCACAGCAATTAAGCCCAACACATATAAAACACACAATGAGATAAGAACATATTTTTTCATAAGAGTCTCCTTTTAAATGAAATAAAATATAATTTATTTGAATTATTCTGACATCAAACTCTTTTTAGTTCCAGCCATATAAAGTTTGAGTTTTTGATTAAGATTTTCTTGAATATTTGTTAATGAAGTCTGCTGGATATTTTTTTCTAGCTGCTTCACATAAGTATTTTCAATATCAGAAACTTTTTCAGCAAAACTAATATGAAATTGTTCTGGACTATATTCTTTTTGAGCATATTCTAAGAGTAATGTTCTCCCAAAACGAAATTCCATATACTGCCAAAGAGTAAGAATTTCAGGGAATATTAATGATTTGAATAATTCACTACTGGTATTTTTAGGAAAAAAATAACGGCTTGAACGTTCAAAAAACTCTAGGATAGAGACAAAAAAGATTTCATCAATAGAATACTGAACAGAATATTTGAATAATAATTTATAGTCACGTTCTGATTTTTTACCGATTAGATGCTCAAAATCTTTAATCGGAATAAAAGAATATTGTTTATTTTTAATTGTAAACTCATAATACAGTGATGAAATATAGGCATAGATTATTGCTTTATTTTGATATAAAGACGTAGTTAAAAATAAATGATCGGCAATGGTAAAAAAATCAACAAAAAACTCTCCAGACAATCCTTCTATAGCAAAGTTTTCTTGAGCTAATTCATTAGGGAGGCGAGATAGTAAAAATGATATTGCTTTGGCTGTGGTTTGTAGGACTTCTTTAGAAGGTTCTTTGGTAAAAGAAACAACTATTTGTTCTTTTCCTGCATAAAGATAGACATCGTCACTTTTCTCAAGACTTGGAGCAAAATACGCACAACTACCAAGAAATAAGAACATTGTTATTGATAAACGTTTCATAAATTCCTTCTTTTTGATTATCTTTTTCTTTTAAAATATCTAAAGTATAGCAAAATTTTTACATTATTACAAATTAAAAACAGCACTTAATAAATAAGTGCTGTTTTAATATACATAGACAAGAATTAATTTTATTGAACAATATAGCGAACTTTATCAATAAGCATCTCAATAGCTACCGTATTATGAATCGTGTAAGGAATAATGATATCAGCTAATTTTTTAGAAGGTTCGATAAAACGATCGTGACCTGGCTTGGCTGTTTCGATATATTGATGAATAGATTGATCAATAGTTCGTCCTCGTTCTGAAGTATCTCTGAGTAAACGTCTGATAAATCGAAGATCAGGTTCTGTGTCAACAAATACCTTAATATCCATAAGATTGGTTAAACGTTCATCTGCAAAGACCAAAATTCCTTCTATAATAATCACTTTAGCTGGATTGATCTTCGTTTTTTGAGTAAAACGAGTATGTTGAGTAAAATCATAATTTGGTTGCTCAATAGAGTGACCTTTTTTAAGATCTGTCATTTGTTCAACTAACAGATCAAAATCAAAAGCATTTGGATGATCATAGTCTGTATTAACACGTTCTGCTTCGGTTAAATGGTTTTGAGATTTATAATAGTTATCTTGT
>JBOFDR010000188.1:0-1807 GCA_051647205.1 Brevinema sp.
GACGATATGAAAGGTCGTATTATTGGTAGAGAGGGTCGAAACATCAGATCATTTGAATCCATTACAGGCGTTGACTTGATCATTGATGACACCCCTGAAGTGGTTGTGATTTCTTCATTTGACCCATATCGTAGAGAAATTGCCCGAATTGCTCTAGAGAAATTGGTTCAAGATGGTCGCATCCACCCAACAAGAATTGAAGAGGTAGTTACCAAAGTACAAAACGATATTAATCTCGAAATTGTTGATGCTGGTAAACAGGCCTGTCAAGAGCTTAAAATTAACCTACCAAGAGGATTGTATCCTTATATTGGTCGCTTAAAATACAGAACTAGTTATGGTCAAAACGTTTACAAACACTCTATTGAAGTATCTAATATTGCTGGAATGCTTGCTGGAGAACTTAATATCGATGTTGAATCTGCAAAAATTTCTTGTTTATTACATGATATCGGTAAAACTATCAAAGCTGTGGGAGAAGGAAGTCACGCTATTATCGGAGCTGAAGTTGCTCGTAAGTTTGGGCTTTCTGAACGAATCGTTAATGCGATTGCTTGTCACCATGGTGAAGAAGAATGTAAATATATCGAAGGTTCTTTAGTAATGCTCTGTGATGCTATCTCTGCTGCTAGACCTGGTGCTCGTCGTGAATCCTTTGATGACTATATCAAACGTCTTCAACAGCTTGAAGAACTTTCTCTCTCCTGTGAAGGCGTAGAAAAAGCTTATGCCATTCAAGCTGGACGTGAAGTGCGTGTTTTTGTGACTGCAGAAAAAGTTTCTGATGATCAAGCATACTTAGTCGCACGTGAAATTGCGAAAAAAATCGAAGATAATATGCAATATCCTGGTCAAATTAAAGTTACTTTAATCCGAGAAATGCGTGTTATTGAATATGCAAAATAATTTATCAGTAATATCAACTAACACTTATCATGATACTGACATGAAAGATTCAATATATTTCTTTCATGAAAGAAAATAGCTCTATCAATGCTAAAGTTTGATCTTCTATAAATTTACTGATAAATAAATTATTAAATAAAAATCATTAGCCCCCAAAATTTTGGGGGCTAATATATTGAGGATCTATGTCACATTTTCCAAATAACGAAACATTTTCTGATAAGATTTCTAAAAAACACTTAGCACAAATATCTAACCCTAAATCTAATCTTATATTCAAAAAACATAAGGGAGTATACTTGTATGATCTCGATGAGAATAAATATACTGATTTTTCTTTACAATCTGGAGAAATCTTTGGGAGTCACGCACCAAAAACCTTAACAAAATTTATTAAAAATGCTCTTTCTTATGGGATTGGACATGCCAATTCTTATCCTAAATTTTTGTACAAAGCACTGGATCTTTGGAAAAAGAATCTAGAGAGTGAATCTGTTACTTTGTTTCCTAATTTTTTAGAAAGCATTTTACAAATCTCTCAATCACTCTCTAAAAAAGAAATTAAAATTGGCGTAAATTCTTCTTACTTAGCAAAAAAATGTGAACCCTTAGCTTATTTCATAGAGATCATTGATATTTCAAAAAAATCTGATGAAGTTGATCTCCTTCTATGGGAAGAAATTCCTCATCTTAAAGAAAATCCTGATCAAATAAAAGCTACTAAAAAAGTTGTCGTTCATTCTCGTTATTTATTTCGGAGATTATCCCAAAATTTTGATTTAAAATATGAGCATCTAATTTTTAGCACTCCTTTTGGAGGCAAAGACTTGGTTGTTAGTACAGGAAGCTACCAAAGTTGTGTACTTACTCCTTCAGACGGTGTCTTATTTTTGGAAGGAGC
>JBOFDR010000189.1:0-2226 GCA_051647205.1 Brevinema sp.
GACTATAGAACAATTCAAAAAACAGCTCACAGCTCAAGATAAAGAAGCTATCAAATCAGAAATTATACGTGAAAAAGCAATGATGCATCTTATTTCTAAGCTGACATTCAAATCTTCTTCTTCAATTCCTATATCAGAAGTTTTAAAGAAAAATAAATAGTCAGATATTAACGATAAAAGGTCTTTTTAATAATAGTAAAAAGACCTTTTATGATTTGATTTAATTTTTGATTATTTTTTTAGAACGTGTTATAATGAAAGGGATAAATTCCAATGAGGCTATAATTACTATGAAAAGATTTTTCTTAATAATATTTTTGCTATTTGCTGCTCTTCCTTTTGCTCAAGAAACTGATAATTATGATGTATATGATGGATACGATACAAGCGATAGTGTTAAGATTGTTGAAGGTGAAGCAACATCCTTTGAAGAAGATGATTCTGACAATAATCTTGAAGAAGAAATGCTAGATGAACCTACAGAAGAAGTTTTAGTTATTCCGGTAGTACCAGAACAAACGATAGATGTTACCATCGAGACTATTACAGAGACTGTTACTAATATGGTTGTTTTAACAAACACCGCTTACATTACTAATACTAATATTGTTAGCATCCCCAATATTGCACCTATATCTGTAAATGCCTGTGTAGCTATTCTTAATGAAAAACCTGCTGATCTAGAAGCATTTTACCGTCTAAATCCTACTATTATTACAAACACAAGAGCAGATGGAAATTCTTTATTACATCTTGCTGCAACAAAAAAAAATTCAGATATGATCAATTTTCTTGTAACTCAAGGCAGTGATATCAATCTTACTAACAAAGAAGGACAAACACCACTTCATATTGCAGCTATTTTTAATAATAGTGAAGCAACAAAATTATTGCTTCAAGGAAAAGCAAATCCTTGGCTTAAAGATCATCAAGGAAACACACCTCTTGGTATTGCAAATATTAAAAAATATCCTTTTGTTACTCGATTATTAATACAAGCGTCAACAAATATGCCACCTGAAGAAAAAGAGAAAAAAATAGCTGAATTCAATAGACCAAAAAGTACAGTTCCCTCGAATTTTGATCTTTATAAAAATTTTACCAAAAAAATAACTGATAAAGGTCCTATTTTAGATACACCTTGGCATAAAGCATTATATCGTCGTGGACATCTTGGAGTACAACGAGTAACCCAAATGGGAATGTCACCTTATGATAAGGATAAATTTGGCCAAAACGCTTTTCATCTTGCTGCATTGTATGATAATATTGATGCCTTAAAATTTTTGTTACTTTCTTTCCCTATGAAAAACAATAGTAGATATGATAATTTTGGGGCAACACCCTTGCATATTGCTTCAGGAAAAGCATCACCAGAATTAACTTCTGAATTAATAAATTCAGGTTGTAGTATCGATATTAAAAATAAAGGTGGATGGACTCCGTTATTTGAAGCAATTTTTTTAGGAAATCAAGATAATGTGATTTTATTTCTAAAAAATGGTATTTCACCAAATATGAGAACACCTAAAGGTCGAACACCTCTCCATGAGGCAGCTCTTCAAGGAAATGCCGTTATTGTCCGAGAACTTCTTAATGCTGGAGCTTTATTTAATGTATCTGATTTTCAAGGAAATACACCATTTTTCCTAGCAGCACAACAAGGACATATAGATGTTTTAAGCTTATTAGTGGATCAAGGAGCTGATCCTAATACAACAAATAAAGATGAGATGAATGCTTTACATGTGGCCGTTAGAAACAATCAAAAAGATATCGTGAATTTTCTCATTAATATTGCAAAAATAAATATTTATCAGCCTGATATTAATGGACAAACTGCTTTAGATATTGCTTACATTAATGGGTTTAGTGAAATTATCAATATGCTAGCTATCCCGTACACAGCTGAATAAACATACTTAAAATCGAAATAAAAGTTTGAAAAACTATTGACATTATCATCAAAATAATGTATAATATATGTACAGTAATGAATAAGAGTTAACATATAAGTTACTCCAAACAAATAGCCCCCTTCGTCTAGTGGTTAGGACACAAGATTTTCATTCTTGGAACAGGAGTTCGATTCTCCTAGGGGGTAATATCATTAAAGTACCTAGTTATACAGCTAGGTACTTTTTTTGTAAGGAATTTTAGCGTATGAAAAATTCATATATCATCATTCTGCTCATATTTTTTGTTTCATGTGGAATCAAATTGGGA
>JBOFDR010000190.1:0-6739 GCA_051647205.1 Brevinema sp.
ATTTAAAGAAAAACTTACTGGTCCAGAATACATTGAAAAATGGATTACTCATCTTAACAAAAGACAAATTTCTATAAGATTAAATGCTACGATATTAACACTAACTAATGATAAACTTATTACAGTACAAAGTCCTGAAGGTATTTTTATGATTAAGGCAGAAGCAATTATTTTTGCTACTGGGTGTATGGAGCAACATCGTGGTGGAATTTCTTTAGCAGGTCCAAGAGTTTCTGGAGTTATGACAGCAGGTGTAGCTCAGCGTTTATTAAATCTAAAGGGTTGGTTGCCAGGTAAAAAAACTGTTATCTTAGGATCTGGAGATATGGGCTTGATTATGGCACAAAAAATGATTTTAGCAGGTTCTAATGTGTTAGGTGTGTTTGAAATTATGCCGTATTCTATGGGTTTAGCACGTAATATTGTTCAATGCCTTGATGATTATCATATTCCGATTTATTTTAGCAAAACAGTTCAAAAAATACATGGAAAAACACGCTTAGAAGGTGTTACCGTTATTTCAGTTGATGAAAATAGAGCACCAATTTTAGGGACAGAAGAGTATATTGAATGTGATACCCTTCTTCTCTCAGTTGGTTTAATACCTATGGTGTCAGTTTTGGTAAATGCTGGTGTAGAAATTGACCCTATAACAAAAGGCACTGTGGTTAATCATATGATGGAAACATCTGTAAAAGGTGTCTTTGCTTGTGGGAATGTAGTCCATGTTCATGATCTTGTTGATAATGTTGCTTTAGAAGCTGAACAGGCTGCTATTGGTGCTGTAAAATATATTCAAGGAGATCAAGCTTGTCCATCTGATTTTAGCGTTCTTTTATTAGCTGGTAAAAAATTTATTTATACAGTGCCAAAAATCCTTAGAATAAATACAGAAGATAAGTTTTATGAACTCTCATTTCGTGTAAATAAACCAATAATAGGCATGTTAACAATTATTGGACATGGAAAAGTTATTTTTCAGCAAAAACAAAAACATTTTAGCCCCGGAGAAATAGAAAAATTAATGATTCCTAGTACGATTATTACAAAAGATCTTTCAGAAATCACTGTTGAGATTATAGAGTAAAAGTAATTTGTTGATAAGCTTAATTGATAACTGATCAAGGAATTGAAGAGTTATTTAAAAAGACGATTAGATTTATTCTATAAAAACAAAAATAGCCACCCTAATTTAGGGTGGCTATTTTACGAATTAATATAGTTTATTATGGTAATACAATGTTAAACCAAAACTCAAATTCATCGAATAAAGACATAAACTCGACCAATTTATCACTATCATTAACTTTCATATCTTTATTAAGAGCATCTTGTAATGATAATTGTTTTAGTAATAATTGATTAAAAGTGTCTCTTGGCATAGAAACAGAGATTACTGCTTGAGGATTAAGATTGTTTTCAAATTTTAATACAGAATTTTTAATATAGATAAAATATTTATCGTTACCGATAGTTAAATTTAGAGTATATTCTTTACTATTAACTTTATCAGGATTTAAGCGAACTGCTAAATATCTTAAAAAGTCTGAGATAGGGATTGATTGGATAATATCTGGTGATGTTGTTTTTGGTGTTGGTAAATCCTGCACTCCGTGACGTAATTCCAAAGAACCAGTTAAAAAATATGCTCTCCACACAGCAGATTCTGATTGATACCCTAATTGCTCCATAGCATCAGCACTTAAATGCCTTGCTTTTTGATTGCTTGGATTAGAAAAAATAACATGATTTAAGACCTCAATAACCCATCGATAGTCACCTGAATTATAGGCACTTTTTGCCATACGGAGAATATTATTTTCTCCACCCATAAATTTAACATATCGTTTTGCAGATTCTTCTGGCTGATGCTTGTACAGATTGGCAGGATTTCCGTCCCACCAAGCTCCAAAATAAAAATCATATACTGCCTTTACATTATGATTAATAGAACCATAATATCCACGATTATAAAATTCTTTTGCTAAACTATCAGGAATATTGATTAGTTCCGGAATTTCAAGAACTGTATATCCCATATTTGCAAATCTCAAGGTTTGATCATGAATATATTGATATAAGTCTCCATGTTTACTTAAAAACGTATCAATATTTTCTTGACCCCATGTTGGCCAGTGGTGAGAGCCAAATAATACATCAACTCGACTATGTAAAAACTTTGTACTTTTTGCAATAGAGCTTGCCCAAGTAAGAGAATTTCTTGTTTTCGCACCTCTTAGTGTCGATAAATTATGAAGAGTATGGTTGATTACTTCGGCACTTGAAGCAGCTTTGTATTTTGGAATATAGAACATAAATTCAGCAGGAGCTTCAGTGTTTTGAGCCATTAAAAATTCAAATTCCACTCCATCGATTGTGTATCGTTCATAATCATTTTTAATTACTTTTGTTGGTTTAACAATTGTTGGTATCCCTGCAGCAACTCCTTTTCCTAAACCAGCATCAACAGTTCCCTTTTCATCTTTAGGAAGGAGATTTCCATACATGTAGGATGCTCTACGTGACATCACATTTCCGGCGAGTAAGTTTTCAGAGACAGATTCCTCAAAAAAATGTTCTGGTGCAATAACAGGAACACCTCTGTCGATATTTTTTTGACTCACAATTCCTTTAACACCACCAAAATGATCGATATGTGAATGGGTAAAAATAACTCCTGTAATAGGATCATTTCCTTTATGAGTTCTAAATAGTTCTAAAGCATTGCTTGCCGATTCTATAGTTGTTAAAGGGTCTACAACAATCCATCCTTTCTCACCTCGAATAAAAGTAATATTTGCCAAATCAAATCCTCTGACCTGATAAATACCAGGGATAACTTCAAATAGTCCAGAGATATTATTTAATTGAGATTGTCTCCATAGTGAAGGATTGACAGTACTTGGAGCTTGTTGATTAGAAATAAAACCAAACGATATATTAGCTTCTGAATTAGCAATGAAGCCCTTCTTTGCGTTCTCGAAATCTATTGAATCTGAAATTGATAAATAGCCACTTACCTGTTTTTGCATTTCCTCAGTATGTTTTGTTGCATTTTTTCTTTCTACGCCTGTATTTTCCGTACAAGATATCGATAAGATACTTGTGATTATTAACATCAATGACTTTTTCATTAATATCTCCTTATTTATAGAATTGGTTCTATGAGTATATAATATCAATAATATTGATATTTGTCAAATAAATTCTAGTTAATTACTATTTAAAACTTCTCAAAATAGCACGCCATGAGGTAGTTACAATAGTCATAATACATTTAGGTTTTAAGTAACACAAATCATGTAATAAAAGGCATAGTCGGCTTTTGTCTTTGGTGCCAATCCAAACCATGCGTAGCGTGAATCTGTTTCTTTATGGGTAGGATCCCACTTCTGAGAATAGGGAGGATTGGACACCACTACATCAACATATAAAGGCGTATAACTATTAATAGGGTCGCTCTCATTAAAATACGGCCAATCTTCTTCCAAGGTATCCCCATTTTGTACCTTGATATTATCAGGAAGTATTCCTTTCATCACAAGATTCATAGGAGTCAAATTATAAGTATTTTGTTCACATCACCCATATACTTTGATACAGCTTTACCAATACTAATAAGCAAAGAACCGGATCCACTTGTTTGATCGTAGATTTTTATTTCTTCAGTGTTTTTGACATGATTGGCAATAATCTCAGCCATCAATACAGATACTTCATGAGGTATATATCATTCTTAACCCTTCTTACCAGTATTAGCTTGTTTCCATATTCTTGAAGCTAGTTGTTGTTTGTTCATGTATTATCCTTATTGGTTTGATAATAAATTGAATATGTAATTTTATTGTAATATTACTCTTTCTTATATAAGTGATTATTATATATTTATTTAGTAATAAAAATATAGAAGAAAGAGTAGCTTGATTATTTTTGAAAAATCTCATATAATATTATATATATTAGAAAATATTGATGATAATTTGATTATTAGAGGAAATATTATGATAAGAATCATAGCGATCTTACTCTTTTGTCTAACAGCGTGTGTTGTATCTCCAGATTTTCAATCAGCTGTGAAAGTTGGTGATAGTGTTAATCTCTCTCGTTCTCTTGACGTACCTTCAAAAATAGTCCAGCATTTTAGTTTTTATAAGACTATGAACTCATGTTTTATAAAAACCGTTGATAATACCCATCTCGTATTTTATATAGAAACAATAGGAAATAATCCTAAATACCTACCTGTACCAGAATTCTATTTTCGTAATTTACAGTCAAAAATTAGCTTATTTGCTCCTGGAACTGTAAGTAAACAAACTCCTTTAATCTTTGGATATGAAGACAGTAAAAGAATTTCTCTATCTTTTAATAGTCAAAAAGTAATGTTTTATGTGAAAGAAATCAAAGATGAATTAGTTTGGTTTCAAGAAATTGATACTGATCAAAGAGTAGGTCATTTGGCTTTATTTACAGGAACTACTCCCTATCAATTAAGTGATCTTTATCAAACATTTCCAGATCTAAATAAGATGGATTCTAAGATTAAAGATAAAATTAAAGATATTGTTATGGGATTTTCAATAACACATGACCCTACTGGTGTTAAAAGCTACTATTATTTTTTTGATGTTACTTCTAACTAAATACTTTTAAAATCAAAAAAGCTTCTGAAATAAGAGGCTTTTTTGATTTTAAAAGTATATATCCTATAATAAAATCTACAATATGGATGGCTTTTATATAATTAGGTATTAAGACAATATTTTTAAGATCTTTTTATCTCAATGATATAACAGTTACGTAGAGATCGTATCTTAATTTATTTGAAATTGTCAAGCAAACATATCTTTAACTTGACAGTTTTTTATAAATCATGATATCATATATAATATCATGATTTGGAGTGTTACTGTGAATGATTATCAACAAGCGATTGAAAAAAGTTTTGATAGTTATATTAAACATCTAGATCGCCTTATTAGAATCCCTAGTGTTTGGGTAGAAGGTGAAGAAGGAGATACTCCTTTTGGAGAGAATATTCAAAAATCTCTTGAAGAGATGATTACTATTTGTCAAGAAATTGGATTTAATACTTTTATTGATCCTGATGGATACTATGGATATGCAGATGCTGGAGAAGGAGCTTTAATTCTTGGAGTCTTAGGACACTTGGATGTAGTACCTGCAGGAGATCTTAGCAATTGGAGTTCCCCTCCATTTGAGCCTCGTATTGAAGATGGTAAATATTATGGGCGTGGTTCTCAGGATGATAAAGGGCCTATGCTTGCGGCAATCTATGCTCTCAAAAATCTTCTTGACTCTGGATTGAAGCTTCAAGGACGTATTCGTTTTATTTTTGGTACAGATGAAGAAAGTTTGTGGCGTGGTATTAAACGTTATACTGAAAAAGAAGAGGTGCCTTCTATAGGCTTTACGCCTGATTCACGTTTTCCTTTGATTTATGCTGAAAAAGGTCTTCTACAAATTAAACTTTGTGCTAATAACGAAGCTGGTGTTTTATTCAAAGCAGGAGATGCTTATAATGCTGTACCTTCTACGATTACAGCACCTGCTTCAATGACTATAAAAAAATATCTTGATACACTTGGCTATGAATTTAAAGATCTTGGTGAAGAAGTAGAGGTTGCTGGGAAATCAGCTCATGCTCAAGTGGCAGAAACAGGAATCAATGCAATAAATCGTTATCTTCATGCATTATATGAAGCTGGTATTCCTAGTAAATCAGCTAAATTTATTGTTGAAAACATTATTGGTCATGATTTTGCTGAACCTATTTTTGGTGAGGTCAAAGATGAACATTCAGGGTCGTTAAAATTTAATGTAGGGAAATGTGATTTTAATGATGATGAAGAAATTCTTTGTATTGATATACGTATTCCTGTTACTTATGATAAAAAAATAATTGAGCAAAAACTCAAAAATAAAGCTGAAGAATACGGTTTAAGCTACGAAGAATATGATTATATGCCTTCAATTTATGTACCAAAAGATTCTACCCTTATTACAACATTAATGAGTGCTTATCAAGAAGAAACTGCTGATTTTGAAAGTAAGCCAACCTCTTCTGGAGGGGCAACTTATGCAAGAGCTATACCAAATTGTGTTGCTTTTGGAGCAGTACTCCCTAATAGTGAAAAAACAGAGCATCAACCAAACGAATATATTATATTAGAAGATATAAAAACTGCTATGCGTATTTATATGAAAGCATTTGAAAAACTTAATAAACAAAATTGCTAATCAAGAAAGGAGTGACAAGTGAAACAAGGTAAAATGTTAAGTGCTTATAGCATTATTTTCATTTTTCTTATTATTACAGCTATTCTAACTTGGTTTGTACCACCATCTGCCGTAGTGATTGAAGATGGAGTTAGAAGTATTGTTTATAATGCAATATTAACAGAGTCTGGGGAAGTTTTTACCGATGTTGGCGTTCAAGCTGCAGGAATATGGGATATCCTAACAGCTCCTATTAAAGGCTTTTCTAACTCAGCTTCTATCGGTATTGCTATTTTAATGGCAGGAATATTTTTAGGAATGATTAATTATGTGGGAGCAATGGATGCTGTAATTGGTTGTCTTCTTAAAAAATATACGGGAACAACGCTTATTAGTATTTTAATATTCGTATTTGCGATGTTTGGTACAGCGTTTGGGTTTTGGGAAGAGATACCAGCTTTTGCTGTGGTTATTGTACCTCTTTTTGTCTTAGCTGGTT
>JBOFDR010000191.1:0-1518 GCA_051647205.1 Brevinema sp.
ATTTCAGGCTCTTGGAATCTTTTTGTTCCTGAATCAACAGTACTTAAAATCACCAGTGCTATGCTTGAAAATGAACAAATAGAAATTACACCAGAGATCGTTGAGACATTTAGAGAAGTTATGTCTAATTCGCTATCTTCTGATGTGACGTTTTTATCCACTTCTTTAAAAACAAGCTTGAATCCTGAAAGCTCACAGGCAATATTATATAATAATCCCCTTGATTTTCTTTCTCAATCAGGAATTTTTATCAGAATTGGATTACACTTTTTGATTGATGGAGCATCTTTCCCTTTTTATATTTACACTCCTATGCGTATGGCAAAAAGTATCACAAAACTTTTTGCTACAGCTTCTATAAGCACTCCGGTTAAAGAAAACAATAATTTTAACACATCCTCTCATCAAAACACAATAGATATGCAAGCAGCTCAGTTTCAGCAATTCGCACCATCTGGTGGGATAGAGCCTCTCGACAATCTAGCATTACTTCTTGATGTTCCAATGAGAGTAACTGTAGAGCTTGGTAGAACAAGAATTACTATTAAAGATATCCTAAATCTTGGTGAAGGATCTATCGTTGAACTTGAAAAATTAGCGGGTGAACCTGTGGATGTACTTGTTAATGATAAGTTAATTGCTTTAGGTGAAGTTGTGGTTATCGATGAGAATTTTTCTGTTCGTATTACCAAAGTCATTACTCCTATGGAGAGAATTTTTGATAGAGAAAATCTCCATGGTAAGGGTGGTCTTTAATATCTCTTATTATTTCAAAATAAAATCCCCTTCTTTAAATTAAGAAGGGGATTTATGTGATTAAAGGATTATTTTCATGTTTTTACAAAAATTACATGCTATAGATTTTCGTTCTTTTAAAGAATTAGCACTAGATGATCTACAAAAAGTGAACTGCTTTGTTGGAGAAAATGGATCTGGTAAAACAAATGCTCTAGAAGCAATTTATCTCTTATCATCCAATAGAGGATTCCGAACAGGAGATCGAAAAGAGTTAACACATCGTTCTGCCGAAGGATTTTTTTTACAAGGGATTTTCGATGGCGAAGAAATCGAACGCATGATCTCTGAAAAAAAGAAAAAACTCAATATATCAGGGCATCCTATCGCAGCAAATGAACTTCGCACCTATAATCCTATCGTGGCATTTTCACCACATGATATTTTTTTAACTACAGGTTCATCAGATACACGTCGTCGTTTTTTTGATGCAGCAATTGCACTGCGTGACAATGAGTATTCAGATCATCTAGCCGTATATGAACGAGCTATCCGCCAACGAAACGCTGCCTTAAAAAAAGATCCTATAAACTGTGATCTTTGGAATGAGCATATTATCACCAATGGGGCAAAGATCATTGAAAAACGACTTACTTTTGTGAAGCTTCTTATCCCAAAAGTAGAAGCATTATATCTTGAATTAACAGGAAGTTCTGCGACTCTCAAATATTTTAATAATTTTAAACTTGGAGCAAATATTGAAGGGTCACTAAAAAGTGCCTT
>JBOFDR010000192.1:0-2088 GCA_051647205.1 Brevinema sp.
AAAAAGGCTTTGATTATGCTATTGCATCTGGTGGTGGGCGTATGTTGATTACTATGGATCGTTATAATGCTGATTGGGGTATGGTAGAAAGAGGGTGGAATGCTCATGTTCATGGTATTGCAGAAAGAAGATTCCATTCAGCTAAAGAAGCTCTTGAAGTCATGTATGAAGAAGATGTAGATAGAAATGATCAATATGTTCCTTCATTTGTTGTGGTGGATCAAGAAGATTCTCCTATCGGAAAAATCTATGATAATGATGCCGTAATTTTCTTTAATTATAGAGGAGACCGTGCTATTGAAATTTCTATGGCCTTTACCATGGATGATTTTAAATATTTTGATCGTGGTGTTCGTCCGAAGGTTCTTTATGCAGGTATGATGCAATATGATGGTGATCTTAAATTACCTGAATTATATCTTGTTGTGCCTCCGAAAATTGAGCGTCCTATTGGTGAGTATTTTGCTGCAAATAATCTTAGAACAATGGCTATTTCAGAAACTCAAAAGTACGGGCACGTTACTTATTTTTGGAACGGAAATAAAAGTGGTTTTATTAATAAAGATCTAGAAACATTTATCGAAATTAAATCAGATAATATTCCTTTTAATCAAGCACCTAAAATGAAGGCAAAAGAAATTACCCAAGAAGTTTTAATGGCAATTGAAAGCGGAAAATATGATCATATTCGTATCAATTTTCCTAATGGTGATATGGTTGGACATACAGGTGATTACGATGCCACTGTTGTTTCTTTAGAGACAACAGACGAAGCTCTTGCGCAGATCAAAGTTGCTGTAGAAAAAGCAAATGGTATTTTTGTGATTCTTGCAGATCATGGGAATGCTGACTTAATGTGGTCTATAGATAAAAAGACGGGAGCAAAAGTGCCTCATACAGCCCATACTTTGGCTCCTGTCCCTTTTATTATTTATGATCCAAGTTATAATGGTGAATATACTCTAGCGAAAGTTGAAGAACCGGCTGGATTAGCTAATGTAGCTGCTACAATATGTAATTTATCAGGCTTTGAAGCACCTGCTGAATATAATTCTTCATTGATTAAGTTCTAAGATCTATAATTTTTTTTTATCAAAAAGTATAGATCTTACTACTTTCTCTTTGTTAAAATTAATTATATATATCTATATATAATTAATTAGTAAGGGAGGTACAATGAAACATTATATTTTATTTCTATTATTGATTTTTACAAGTTGTTCGATTGATCAAAGTGATATTTTAGGGGAATTTACGATTACAAGACCTTATTTTGGGAATGATCATCTTGGATACGATAGAAACGTATTATTCCCAAACTATCTTTCATTCTCTAGTTTTGCAAATTTTAATAAGACAATACCCTTATCTACAAGAAATACAAGAGCTAAGTCATATTTTTGTCGATTAACTGAGGATCGGAAAAATTGGAATCCCACATCACTGCAAAATTTTCGTAGGACCTATCCTTCTTTTAATATTCAGCTACTTGTTTTTAATCAGTTTTCTGTACCAAATAATTTTACATGGCAAGAACGTATTATCTTGGGAGATGCTCTTGAGTTAGCTATTATGGCAATCAATAATCCCGTATTTGAGGAAGAAATGAGAAAATTGACTTTTACAGAAAATGATGGCAGAACACCTCTTTCTCAAAATAAGGTTATTAATTCTATCAAACAGGCTGCTTTTTCTGTTATTTTTTCAAAAAATACCTTACCACCTTCTGTTGCTGCAGAAGCAACAATAGGCGGAATCTCTCATACTATTTGGTTTAGAAATGACAAAGATTATTCAAAATACAATGTTATTGAATTAGCAGTAATACTTGGACATGAACTAACTCATAATTTAGGTTATAAGCATTCATCAGGTGTTCCTTATGGAGTTCATATTCCTATATTACTTGCGATCCATAGAGCAACAGAAGATCAGATACGGACCTTTATCAGACATACACCTTCACGTGAAGAGCAGTTTTTGTCACAAGTTCGTTTTCTTTCTTTTCGTTCAAAAAGAACAGCTTCTATTAATACAAAAGCAATAAAAATACAAGAAATAGGCCTAGAAGAAAATATTCAGGAATTG
>JBOFDR010000193.1:0-4465 GCA_051647205.1 Brevinema sp.
TTCCTTACAGTCATGCCTTTAAATGATACAGAGTTATTGCCTTTACTAAAAGAAAAAAAAGTCAAAATAGATGGTAAAATCATCCAATCAAATAGTAGTGGATCTTTTTGGTGGATTTTAATTGCATCTGCCGGAGCATTATTACTTTGGTCCATGATTTCTCGAGGTGGTGGCGGTGGAAGTGGTCCTGGACAAGCGATGAATTTTGGTAAAACTAAAGCAAGACTTCACAAAGATGACAATGATAAAAAAACCTTTAAAGATGTTGCTGGAGCTAATGAAGCAAAAGAAGATCTAGAAGAAGTTGTGGAATTTCTTAAATATCCTAAAAAATTCCTTGAACTTGGTGCAAAAATTCCTAAAGGTGTTCTCTTAGTAGGTCCTCCAGGGACAGGTAAAACACTCCTTGCTAAGGCTGTTGCTGGCGAAGCTGATGTACCTTTCTTTAGTGTTTCTGGGTCTGAATTCGTAGAGATGTTTGTTGGTGTTGGCGCTTCTAGAGTAAGAGATCTCTTTGCAAACGGTAGAAAAAAAGCTCCTGCAATTATTTTTATTGATGAATTAGATGCTGTTGGACGTGCTAGAGGTGCTGGCTGGGGTGGATCTCATGATGAAAGAGAACAAACACTAAACCAAATTCTTGTAGAAATGGATGGGTTCGATTCTTCTGAAGGATTGATTATTATAGCTGCTACTAATAGACCTGATATTTTAGATCCTGCTTTAAAAAGACCTGGTCGTTTTGATAGACAAGTAGTCGTTGATCGTCCTGATGTCAAAGCAAGACAAGAGATTCTTGCCGTGCATTGCCGTAAGAAAAAATTAGCAAAAGATGTTGATCTTGAGACAATAGCTAAAGGAACTCCTGGATTTACAGGTGCTGATCTTGAAAATCTCAGTAACGAAGCAGCTTTGAAAGCTGGTCGTGAAAATAGAAAAGAAATTAGCAATAGTGATTTTGAATTTGCAAAAGATAAAGTGATGATGGGACCTGAAAGAAAATCTATGGTTATGACTGACGAAGATAAATTAACTACAGCTTATCACGAAGCTGGTCATGCAGTTGCAGGACATTATCTAACATTAGTAGATCCTGTCCATAAAGTGACTATTATTCCTCGCGGTCAGGCTCTAGGTGTAACTTTCTTCTTACCCCAAAATGATAAATATTCTTATATCAAGAAAAAAGTTGAAGAAAATATTATTATGGCTTTAAGTGGTCGTGCTGCTGAAGAAATTATGTTTGGTAAAGAATTTGTTTCTGCTGGAGCACGTGGTGATATTGAGCATGTTACAAGATATGCTCGTTCTATGGTCTGTGAATGGGGGATGAGTGATATTCTTGGTCCTATTCAATACGGTGAAAGTGATGGTCCTGTATTCCTTGCAAAAGATCTTTCTTCTCGCAAAACATATTCTGAAAAAACTCATGAAATGATCGATGAAGAGATCAAACGTATTGTTTCTACAGGATACGACAACGCTTTAGCATTACTTCAAAAACATAAAGACAAACTTATAGATCTTGCAGAAATTCTCCTTGAAAGAGAAACAATTTCTGGTTTAGAAGTAATCGAAATCCTAGGTGAAGTAGATAGACCTAAATTCCCTATCTTAGCTGAATTTAGAAAAATTTATCCTTCCCGTGTAAAATCCGTAGAACCTGAGCAAGAAACTAAGCCAGATGTAGATGTAGATTTGGATCCTGAAAATACTTCTTTAGAATCTGCCGAATCTTCTGAAACTCTTGTCTAATACAATATTTTAAACCCTCACTGGTAACAGTGGGGGGTTTTATTATATTTTGTAGTTGAATAATATAATCATTCATGCTATAATAATTTATGAAATATACTATATTGGATAACATAAACTTTCCTAACGATTTGAAAAAAATAGCTGTCTCTGACTTACATATCTTAGCACAAGAAATCCGTCATTTCCTTATCGAAAATATTACGAAAACAGGTGGTCATCTAGCTCCTAATCTAGGTATTGTCGAATTAACAATTGCTCTGCACTATGTTTTTGATTCTCCAAGAGATTCTTTAATTTGGGATGTAGGGCATCAGGCTTATGTCCATAAAATACTAACAGGGCGAAAGGATCTCTTTCCTACGCTTCGTCAAAAAAAAGGACTTGCTGGATTTCCTACACCAAAAGAAAGTAAACATGATCTAGTGCATGTAGGACATAGCTCTACTTCTGTGTCTCTAGCAACAGGAATAGCAACAGCTAAAAAAATAAATCATGATTCTTCAGCAACTATTGCAATCATTGGCGATGGATCTTTTACTAGTGGTATGGTTTATGAAGCACTCAACGATGCATCATGGCGAGATCTGCCGATTATTGTTATTCTAAATGATAATAAAATGTCTATTTCCGAAAATGTTGGTGGTATTTCTTTACATCTAAACAAACTACGAACTAATAAGCAATATCTTAATCTTAAAAAACATATTAATAAATTTTTAAGAGCTAGTTTTTCAGGACGTTTGATTGCTGGAAAATTATATAACTTGAAATCATTTATCAAAAATATTATGTATCAACAAGAAAATATTTTTGAGAATCTTGGAGTAAGTTATCAAGGTCCTTTTGATGGGCATAATATAGAACAACTTATTAATCTTTTTGAAGAAGTAAAAAACAATCAAGAACCACTATTACTTCATGTAATTACTAAAAAAGGTCAAGGCCATGTAGATTCGCTTTCGAATCCCATTAATTTTCATGGGATTTCGGGTTCTCAGCAAGTATCAAGCTTGGGTAAAACTTGGTCTCAGGTTTTTGGTGATTGTGCAATTTCTTTTGCAGAAAAAGATAGTAGAGTAGTCTTAATTACTGCAGCAATGCGTGAAGGAACAGGCCTTGTTAAATATGCTCAAAAATTTCCAAAGAGATTTATTGATGTTGGGATAGCTGAACAGCATGCTGTTACTTGTGCAGCTGGACTTGCAATACAAGGTAAAAAACCGATTGTAGCAATCTATTCAACCTTTTTACAACGAGCTTATGATCAGATTGTCCATGATGTTGCTATTGGTAATATTCCTGTTATATTTTGTTTAGATCGGGCAGGACTGATCCCTGCAGATGGAATGACCCATCAAGGGGTTTTTGATATTGCTTACCTTCGTACCATTCCCAATATGACAATCATGGCACCTCTTACAGAAGAAGAATTTTTGATGATGATAGAATTTGCTATAAATCTACATGCTCCTGTTGCAATACGTTATCCAAAAGATCATGCTCCTCAGTTATCTTATCATCTACCACAAATGTTTCTAGGTCAAGGTGTAGAGCTAGAATCTGGTGATGATGGTGTTTTTGTGATTTTAGGATCTTTATATGAAGAGGCAATAAAAGCAAGAACTTTATTAAAAGAAAAATCTCAAAAAGACTATGCTCTTTATCATTTACGATTTGCAAAACCAATCGCAATAACTACTTTACAGTATCTTGCTTCTAAGAAAAATATTATTCTTATCGAAGAAGGGGTTAGAAATCTTGGAGATTATTTGCATACGGAGCTGATAAAAATAGACTCAACACTTAATATTGTTCTCAAAAATACAGGAGATTCTTTTCCAGATGTGGATTCTCGTGCTGGTTTGATTGAGGATTATGGTTTTTCACCTGAAGCTTTGATCAAGAATCTATAAGACTAGAGGCTGATTATCCAAAAATTGATAATTCAAGAATTAGTGATTCACGATCTAGTAAACTATGATTTAACAAATTAAAATCTGAATAAGATGGGATTGATTTGATGAATAATAATTCAAAAAAAATACATTTAATTAATATGGGATGTAAATTAAATACCTTTGAAGGCGAAGCGATGCTGAATAAGCTCCGAGACTTTGGTCATGAAATATGTAGCGATCAAGCTGATGCTGATATTGTAGTCGTCAACACTTGTACTGTTACTTCAAAAGCTGATGATAAAGGTCGCAAATATATGCGTCGTGCCAAAAATCTTGGCAAAAAAGTAATCGCAACAGGTTGTTATGCAACAACAGATGGAATGGAATTGGCTGAAGAAAATTATATAGATTTGATATTACGTAATGAACAAAAATTTAGTATTAATGAATTTTTACCTTTATTAGACATAGGACAAAAACTAGTTGATGGTCAGGATGAGACAGAATTTCCTGAGATTTCAGGATTTGAACGGACACGTGCTTTTTTGAAGATCCAAGATGGATGTGATAAATTTTGTTCTTTTTGTAAGATTCCTTTTGCAAGAGGGCGTAGTCGTAGTCAAGATCCAAATAAAATCAGAAAGGCTTTTCAAGAGCTTTTAGATTCAGGATACAAAGAAATTGTTCTTACAGGTATTAATCTTAGTGACTATGCTTCTAAAGAAGGGTATCTCGGATCGATCGTGAAGTCATTACTTGCATTTGAAGGGGATTTTCGTATTCGTCTTTCATCCCTTCAGCCGGATGAG
>JBOFDR010000194.1:0-1900 GCA_051647205.1 Brevinema sp.
ATTAATGTTTATAATGGCCGTTATTAATTTATTTGCTATATTAAGACTATCTAAAGTATTAAAAATTGTACTGGATGACTATAACAATCAAAAGAAACAAAATATAAATCCTGTATTCAAAAAAGAAAAATATACTCAAAAACATCCTGAAATATTTTCTCATATAGACCAATGGTCTTAAGTATTCAAAAACGATCTTATAAGGAATGACAATGACTTCATCAATTTCAAAAAAAATAGACCACACGCTTTTAAAGGCCACTGCCTCGATTGAAGATATTCAAAAACTATGTCAAGAAGCTCTAGATTATAAATTTGCCACAGTATGTGTCAATCCGATGTATATAGGTACTGCAGAAAAAATATTGAAAAATTCACAAGTTAGCATTTGTACTGTTATAGGATTCCCTTTAGGAGCGTCACGAACAGCTGTTAAAGTTGCTGAAGCAATGGATGCTATTAATGCCGGTGCATCAGAAATCGATATGGTAGTTGCTATTGGATTTATAAAATCTAAGAAATTTGATCTTGTACGATATGATATTGAACAGCTTTGTTTCGCATGTCATTCAAAGGGAATAATTTTAAAAGTAATCTTAGAAACATGTTATCTAACAAAAGATGAGTTGAAAAAAGTTATTGAAATTTGTATAGATTTAGAAGCAGATTTTATAAAAACATCTACTGGTTTTGGTTCTCAGGGAGCAACTGTCGAAGATATCAGTTTTATGAAGTCATTGGTTGGTGATAAAATAAAAATTAAAGCGTCTGGTGGAATCAGAACATTTGAAGATGCTCAAAAAATGCTTCAAGCAGGAGCTGATCGCTTAGGTACTAGTAATTCTGTTGCTATTGTTCAGAAAATAACGGGTTCAAATCAGTACTAAATAAAAAATAACACAAAAATCTATTGACAAATTATTATGATATATGTTATAATAATTAACGATATGTGTCTATAGCTCAGCTGGATAGAGCATTGGATTGCGGTTCCAAAGGTCTTAGGTTCGACTCCTAATAGACACGAAAAAAACTCTTCTGTGAAAACAGAAGAGTTTTTTTATGTTTATTTTATAGTTAATAAAAATATTATAGATATCCTTTTTCTTGCCAATATAATAGGACATCTAAATTTAATGTAGCACTTTGTACTGTTTTATTCATACCTGAAATATGATCTTGATAAAAACTTCCTCCAGCAAGGGGTAATAATACACCATTTTCATTAGGCAAAGAAATAAAAACATATAAACGAGTCTTATTTCTAAGATTATATAATTCTGTAGAAGCCCTCCATTGAGTATTTGCATATGTAAGTATCGAAAAATCAATCGGGGTTTTTGTATTTAAAACAGTCATCACATCATCTAAAGATACAGGTACTTCCATAGAATCATCATTAAACAGATACCATGAAACAATAAATCTTGTTGTTGTAATACTCTTACCTGTAAGCTCAGCAAAAAAGCTATACTCTCTTGATTTAGGCATAAAATTTACTTCAAATAATTCCTGTGCTTGAAGTTTTGTGTGGTTCATCTCTTCAAATTCTTGATCTAAAAAAGGTATTCTTTGTTTGAGGTACTCTGAAATATTACCATCAGAGAATTGCGAACGCACCAATAATTCTTTATCTAAAGAAAAAAGATTTACCGATAAACCTACTAACAACAAGTACATTATTTTTTTCATACTATTACCTATATTTTATATTTCATGATAAAATATCGGATTTTTTGAAAATTTTATAACAAATATCAAGGAATTTATTCTTTATCTTGATCTATAAGAGAACTATAGGCTATTGTTCTTTGTTTTATAATAATAAAAAATATAAAAAATAAACCAAATAAACCACTCAAAGGCTGAAGAATATTAAGTAATATGGTAAATGGAATAG
>JBOFDR010000195.1:0-1797 GCA_051647205.1 Brevinema sp.
GCTCTAACGGCATTTTCACATAAGCTTCTTCAATCGTTTTCGTCACTAGTTTCCCTAATTGATCCCTAAAAATATACGCCTTAGCAGGATCACCATTGAGTCTGTTCTCATCAGCAATTTTCTTTGCAAGATCAGAAATCTGAGAGCTCGATGGAGAACTCTGCCCCATTTCTTTTAAAATCTTTTCAGAAACTTCACCCAAACTAACTACTTTTTTAGACCAACTACGTTGCACTTTATCCATGAGATCACGATGTGTGCAAGATCCATTCAGTTTATGATTAAGTGCAATCTTATCAGGTAGATAGCTAGATCTTGTCTCTTGGTGAATGTACCGAAGGTACTCGCCCAAACCTCGATCCTGCCTATCGAACAAATCAAAAAACTCTCTTTCATCGATTGAAAAAGCTAACTTATCCTCGTCGGTAAATTGATATTCACGGCTATAAGAATCTATTTTAAAGCTTTGCTTTCTTGCCTCAAGCAAAAATTTTAACTCAATATCCTTACCCGAAACACCCTCTTTTTTCGAATCAAAGGAAGCTACGTTCCCTTTCAATATCAAGTCTTCGAGAGTGTATCGAGACAGTCTCGCTAAGCTTGGAAACTCTCTGGAAGCTCTTTGAAAATTGTCAGCCAAGTTAGTTAATGAGATACTTTTATCCAGTTTCAACCTTTTATTTGACAACAAACTACTTAACTCTGAATATGAAAATGACATTTCTTTACCTCTTAACCTATATTATAGACTCACTTTAAATCTGTGTCCACTGTTTTTAAAAATATATTTTTAAAGGTAGATGTAAGCAATAAAAACACTAATTAAAACAAATTTAACCAGCAATGCTGGATAAACTCTTGACAATCTGATTATGATCTTCTATACAAACGTGCCGTTTGATCCATTGTTTTTACAAATCTCTTGACATCTTATCTCTTATCGACTATAATAATTACGGTTACATTCAAAGATTAGAAATAATCTTATTCTTTATCTTATGCTTTTAGAATAATTGCATGGGATTATCTACGGATAGTTCTTTTTTATTTTAAAAGTGCATTCTGCATACTCCTATTTTCAAATCGCCGTTGACTTGGCAACATTGTATTAATTGCTCATAGCAGTTTGTATATTCCGAGTCAACGGTGTTAGATAGAGATATTTAAGATCAAATCTTTGGATGTAACCAATACAGCTGTCTATGGGCTTTACTAATTTAAGAGTGTTAGCAATTAAAATTAATTATTCAAGCGAAGTGCTTCGGCACAAGCAGGATTTGTATTGGTTAGAAAAATAAGAGCATAAGCGACTAATTTTTATTATACAGTAAGAAATATTATTTCTCACTGTATTCATCATTCAATATCAATCAACCCCACGACATTGCCCAATGGTGAAATGCCTATAGGTGCAAATTGTGGGGTTTTCTTTTTTAATAAGGCACAGAATTTGAAAAACTGTATGGTTTTGGGACTATGGAATGGGATTTTGGCTCTGTGTCTTTATATATTTTATTTTAGGAGTTCTTTATGAAATTACTTATTTTACTATTACTCATATCAAGTAATGGTTTCGCTCAGTACAAAAAAGTTAAAGAAATTAATGGGCTAAAAATACCAAAAGGGATCGTTGCTAAATATGATAATTTAGCAAATCAATATTGTATCAACACAACTACTCCTTGGGAAAGCCAACCTTTACGAATCCGTATTAAAAATACAGGCAAAGGTTTTTATCCTGTCATAGATACTTATTATATTACAAGTGATTGGATTTGGATTGAAAATATTATAATA
>JBOFDR010000196.1:0-3747 GCA_051647205.1 Brevinema sp.
AAAAACTACTCTATTATAATATAAGTAGTTTTTATAAAAATGGCTTTATTTAAAAATTTTAAGAGCTATTAAATTTATCATATGTAAGGAACTGATTATGACAAAAATTGTATTATGCTGTAGTGCGGGTATGTCAACTAGTTTATTTGTTCAAAAAGCAATTGATTACGCAAAAAATGAAGGTATCGAGATAGAAATGGAGGCAATTTCTGTAACAGAGCTAGATACTTATCTAAAAGATCATGCTGTAGATCTTGTAGCAATTGCACCACAAATTCGTTTCCAAGAGGAGCAAGTAAAAGCAAAGACAGATAAACCTGTTTTTGCTGTTGATATGAGAGACTATGGTCTAATGAATGTCTCTAAAGTTTTACCTGCTATGATTAAGGCTGCACAATCAAAATAAAATACATAAGTATTATTTAGAGGGCGGATATACGTCTCTTAACTTTATACAATCAAAGGAAATAACGATGGAAAAAGAGAAAGGTATTTCTATTTATCCTTTTCATGCTGAACTAAAACAAAACTTAGAATATATTGAAAAAGCAGCACATTATGGCTTTACAAGAGCGTTTACGTGTCTTCTTTCTATAGATACATCTAAAAAAGCAGAAATTATCAATGAATTTAAAACAACGATTCAACATGCAGAAAAACTTGGGATTAAAGTTATTGCTGATGTTGCACCAAATATTTTCTCTGAACTGGATATTTCTTATAATGACCTGTCTTTTTTCAATAATCTTGGTGCTACAGGGATTCGATTGGATCTTGGTTTTACAGGAAATGAAGAGTCAATGATGACTTTCAATGAATATGGTCTTAAAATAGAATTAAATATGAGTCAAAAAACTCATTATCTTGATACTATTATGGATTTCCAACCAAATACTAATAATTTGATTGGATCTCATAATTTTTATCCTCATAGATTTACTGGCTTATCAAGAGATCATTTTATTTTTTGTACTAAACAATTTCAACAATATAATCTTCGTACTGCAGCTTTTGTGAAAGCACCTTCTGCTAATATTGGTCCATGGCCTGTTAGTGAAGGACTTTGTACCTTAGAAGAACATAGAGATCAATCTCTTGCCTATCAAGTTAAAGATATGTTTCTTAACTTAGGAATGCAGACCGTCTTAATTTCAGAGGCTTTTGCTTCTGAAAAAGAGTTAGAAATTATGGGTAAACTTGATCCTTATTTACTTGAATTAGAAGTAGAATTAGTAAAAGATATCCCACAAATAGAAAAATCCATTGTACTTGATGAGTTACATTTCCATAGGGGAGATGAAGGTGAATACCTTATTCGCTCCACACAAAGTCGTTTAAAATATAAAGGGCACCAATTTAAGATTTTTAATACTCCTAAAACAATCAAAAAAGGAGATGTTTTAATTGAGTCTTCTGAGTATGGCCATTATGCTGGAGAATTGCATATTGCACGAAAAGATATGCCTAATTCTGGTAAAACTAACGTTGTTGGTCATGTTAAAGAGAGTGAGCATGGACTCATAGATAAAATTGTTACTTGGCAAAAATTTAAATTCGTATCTCATTAGTAGAATGGTAATGAAAGTTAAAGGACGATAAAATGATTAATGAAAGGTTTGAAGAAATAGTGATGGGATTAGTTGGGTTTGCAGGTGAAGGGCGTAGTCTAGCCATCGAAGCACTACGCTGTGCTCGTAAAGGAGATTATGAACAAGCTGATACAATGATCGCAGCTTCAAATGAAGCTCTTTTAGAAGCACACCATATTCAGACAGAACTAATTCAAAATGAAATAAATGGCGATGCTATGACGATTTCTCTTTTGATGGTTCATGCACAAGATCATCTCATGAATGCTCTTCTTGCTAAAGAACTTGTTGAAGAATTGATTCTTGATAAAAAAGAAATACAAAAATAATAAAAAAGAGTACCTAGGTACTCTTTTTTATTATGCTTATATATTATCTAAAATATATTCAAATTCTTTATAATTAATACTTTCACTGATTTTTTGTTCAATGCTTTTTTCTTGGATACTATGAACTTGAATTAAAGTTGGCATATCAACAATTTTAATAATGTTTGGATATTGAAGAGTTAGTTTTGTTTTCTTTTCTTTATCTAAAAACCATGTAACACGTCTTGAGGTTCTGTCACTGTTAGTACCATACTTATCTAATAATTTTTCAGAGAGAGTATTAAACGAAAAATACTCTTCATTTAAGATAAGAGTTATTTGATAATTTGTTGTTTGATAAAGATCAATATGAACTTTTTTAATAGCGTTATTATTGGTATCATTTCCTTTTAATACAAGTGTTACAGGTGTAGGAGGTATTAATTGCCTAAGTAAAATATCTTCTACTGGAATAATCTCTTTAGAATTTTTAATTGTTGATATAATCTCATCAGAACTCATTCCTAATTTAATCCCAAAAAAATTAAATTCCTGTGAAAAAGAAAAATTATATATAGAGAAAAATAGAAAGAAATAAAATAATTTCATTTGATGTCCTATTAATCATTTCCTAAAAGATAGGTTAAAAAGTTTTTCCATCCAGAATTTGATCCTGGTTGATGGTGGATATTTAATAGTTTTTGTGCGATTTGTTCTATACCTTGTGATACATTAGATCCAGGGTTAAGAATAGTAAAAGGGATTTGTTTACGAACAGCAGTGGATACAATCGGAGAATCGGGAATGTATCCTAAGGGAGCTAAATCAAGATTTAAAAATCCTTTGGAAATAGAAATAATTTTACTTGCTACTTTTTCAGCTTCTCTTTGAGAAGAAGCACGATTTACTACTAGCTTTAGATTAGGTATTTGATAATGATCCAGTGCGATTGATTTAATCACTCCATAAGCATCTGTGATAGAGGTTGGTTCTGGAGTTGTAATAACAATAGTATCATGTGCAATAGCTGCGAATTGCGTTACATTAGAGGAAACACCAGCAGCAGTATCAATAATTAAAAAGTCAGCATAATTTAATTGAATAATTTCTCTAATAAAATGTGTCCGTTCTTCTTCTGAAAGGTTAGCTAATTGACTAAGCCCAGAAGCTCCAGCAATTAAATCAATGCCAAATGAAGTAGGTATAATAATTTCTTTCAGAGTTTTTTGACCTTTTAATACATGATATAAGTTAGATTTTGGAATAAGACCTAATAAAACATTAACATTTGCTAATCCGAGATCAGCATCCATAATAACTACACGACGGCGTTGATTAGGATTGTTTGGATCTTTTTGATTAGCAATAGCAATAGCAAGGTTAAGAGCAAAATTACTTTTGCCGACTCCACCTTTACCAGATGTAACGGTAATAATTCGTGTTCGAGAATTTTCTTGGTTAATGAGTTGCCTTAATTCATTAGTCGAGTCTGTATAAGTAGACATTCATTAGCTCCTTAACATAGAGAGTCATGGATAAGACGATTAGTATCTGCAATTTTAAAATCTTGGGGTATTTCTTGTCCATCTGTTAAAAAGGACAGGGGTTTATTATACTTATAGGCTAAAGATAATATCGATCCTAGATTATTTGTCTCATCTGTTTTACTCACTAGGATATGATTAATATTTACGCAACTATATCGTTCATAAATAATTTCTAAATCAGATGCCTTTGTAGTAGCACTAACAACAAGATGAATGTCTACTTTTTGATTTATTTTATGAATCCAATGAGCTATTTCTTCAATAGCAATATTTTCTTTAGGACTTAAACCTGCTGTGTCAATC
>JBOFDR010000197.1:0-4529 GCA_051647205.1 Brevinema sp.
ACAACTACACGTGTTTATTTTGCTTATAACATCCTAGCTAACTTTATTTATACTAAAGGTGCTGTGAACGGAAACCTAGGTTGGGGTTTGGATCTAGGAGCAGGTATAGGATATCGCTTTTTAAATGCAGCTCACAGAAAATCGGGCTGGGATATAGGAATGGATTTGTTTGGTTATTTTGCACCTTATTTCTTAAACAGTGAGACGGGTTATACCGAAACAGCTCTTTATTATGGTGTCGGACTAGGACTTAATAGTGTTTATAAGATTAGCCCTCATATTGGAGTAGGTTTTAGAACTGGAATAAAATTCAATATTGGCAATATTTATTTATCATCTAAACAACCAAGCACAAGTGGTATATTATTTACTATTGGAGCTTTACTGACATTCTAAATAATTTACTTATTTAAACAAAAAAACACACCTATTTCTAGGTGTGTTTTTTATTTAAAGATAGTTAGTTAGCTGGTGCAGGTGGGATTCTGAATTTTTGTTTTGGATAGATAAGATCAGGATCCTTAATTTGTAGTTTATTAGCTCTCCAGATATTTGGCCATAACCAATATCTTCTACTCTGATAAGTGTTACCAGAAATATCCCAAAGAGTATCACCTTTAATAACAGTATGTATTTTTAATGTTTGACCAGCTAAGAATAATTCCGAAAGACGGAGACCTTCTCTTGCTAAATCAGCAGCATTAAGATAATTACCTGCATTGTACTCTTGTTGAGCAGTCTGGTGCATTCTTTCAATTAACTCAAGAGTAATCACATTGTATTCTTCAGATTCTTGATAACGATCTTTACTATCTGCTGGGGTAAGTTCTATAAAATTATCAGTAGAATCTTCCATATCTTCTTCGCTCATTTGTTCATCATACCAATCTTCTTCGGTCATATCTTGAGCACGAAACAATACAGAACTGTGTTCAAGAGTCAAACTCGTATGTCGATTGTTTGATGAAAGTGAGGTCATTTTTTTCACAGGTTCTTCAAAATAAATATCATTAGTATAATTATTATCTTTAATATACTTAATGGTTTCTCCTAAGCGACGGATTAGATCGTATGCTTGAAGTTGAATGTTGTCATCAGAATTATTAACAGATACAGATATTGTTGAATTATTAGGATAACGTTCAATAATATCTTGCAATTTTTTAATTGCAGAATCTGAATAAATAATACTTTCAGAATAATTTTTGATTTGATATGAAGATGTTGCTTTATTAATATCAGTAGCTGCTTCATCAATAATAGGCTGAGTCTGTGTTAAATCAGTATTTTTACGGGCTCTATCAAGTAATTCTCTTGCTCTATTTAGGTTTGCAAGTGCTAATGCTTCTTGACCGCCTAAAATATTTTCAAGAAGTTTAATCCCTTGATTAGCAAATTCAAAAGCTTTGTCATAAGTAGCTTGGGCATAGGCAGCTTCAGCATTAATTAAATGTTGATTTGCTTGACTCATGGTATCAGCATGAGTATCAGCCAATCCTTGAGTGTTTGCGTGTGCTAATAATTGCTTTAATTTCGCTATTGCCACTGTAGCTTTGTTTTGTCGTGCAACTTGGATAGCTTTGTTTGCAGCACCAATAACCATTGTTGCTTTTTCATCAGCAGCTTTTTTGTTACCTTTATTAAGGTGATCGTTCATTTGACGATACAAATCAGTAGCAACACCATATTCAGTAGGTGCGTATATATCGGCTTGTGCTGCTCTAGCTCTTTCCATTGCTTGAGTAGCTAATTCAGTAGATTTAACACCTTTTTGTTTACATCCAATAAACAGTACACAGGAAAGTAGTATTAAGGATAATTTCAACTTATTATTCATTTGAGACCTCAACTGCGAATATATAACCCTATCAAGTTATGAAGTGATTTATTTTTCTGATTTCACAGTAACAGAATTATTTTCTTTTTTTCTACGACATACGTTTATTGATTCATTAGCAGCATCAATAACTAATAAAGCTGTTTTATTTGCTTCTTCCAGCTGCTCATTAGCAAGTTCTGTATTCATCTTGTCATATAAGCGAGATGCTATTCTGTATTCTTTTGGAGCACATTTTGGTGCTTCTGCAGTTTTTGCTCTTTCCATTGCCTCTGTTGCTAACGCAGTATTTCTAATATCCGGTTTTTTACAAGATGTTACTGTAAACACTCCAAGCATAGCTACAGCTATTAACACAATCTTAACATTTTTTATTATTTTCATTATTTGGAGCCTCCTCTAAATGATTGTATAACTTTAATATACGATACTAAGTAATATACTATTTTAAATAGGTAATAAAAATATATACTGTTAAAGTATAGCAAAATTTTATATAATTTGCAACTTAATTAACAATAATATTTATACAAATCTTATGATAATTTATTTTTAAAAATATCTTTAATATTTTTCAAAGAGTTAGATTGAGCTCGTTGGTTTTCTTTAGAGACTTCTTCGAAAATTTCTTTACGAAAAATCTTAATCTCTTGTGGTGCTACAATACCTATCTTTACTTGATCCATTTTAATATCGACAATCTTAATCTCAATATTACCGTTGATCATTATTGATTCGCTTTCCTTCCTAGATAAAACCAACATACGCCCTCCTTGGCTTCGTACTCCCTAAACAGCTGTTACTTTTTTAGGGAATAAACGACATGTCGTTGTATAATAAGCACAATTAGAAATAGTCTGAATAGCTAAACCATTTTTTTTATTAATAATGATAGGTCCTAAAATATTCATGGTAATTTCTTCAATGTTTTCGGGAATAGTCACAAAAGCAAAATCGTACAAATCTTCATGTTGTTCAAATTCTAACAAAGCAGCATCATCATCATTAATATCAAGCACATAATCTGATAAAAACATATTAGGTTGTGTCATTGTAAATGAAACACTAATATCTTCTTTACTTTGTAAAACAGTAAACTGTTCAGGTTCTTGTAACGGAATTACATAAAATTCTTTTAAATGCTCAAAACCAAAAATAGGCTTCTTAAATGTTACCAATGTCGCTTGTGAAACTTCAATATCCCCAAAATCTTTTGTCTTAATAATACTCACAACTAATCTCCTACAAATAATATTATAAAATATAGTAACTACTTTCTTTTTTATTTACCTTTAAAAATATTATCATCCCCATAAAATCTTGTTAGATTATCTTAAAAAATCCATAAGTGTAGGAGGTAATAATTTTGCACCAACATTTAAAGCTACTTGGTGGGCAAATTCAGCCATTTTCAAATCAGAAATAGTACTTGGATAATCAGTATCTACAGCTAATGACGATGCTTCTTTTAAATACATCGCTTCAGCAGTATTCCTTTCTAAAGTCATTGCCAAACGTTCTGAAACTGCACCTGTATAAGCACGATAACGAAGAACATTACTCAGACTTTGATCTAATAATCCAAGATCCTCGCCACCAATCTTAAAGACATCGTCTTTTAATAAGTTATTCCTTACATTAATCAGGGTATCAAAAATACTTGATTGAGTTTTCACAGCTGTTGGTGAAAAATTTCTCATCCCTTCTGTGCCAGGATCTAAGATACCTAGGTCTTGTAACACAGTACTTCCCGCAATATCTTGCATCCAAGGTTGTCGGGCAGAGATTGTTGTTACTCTAAAAAATGATTCGCCTTGTTGGTTAGTTTCGATACTTGCAGAAACACTAAGCTTAGCATCATTTATTTTTTGAGCAATCGTTTCGAGATTATCACCTGTGAAAATACTAATTTCTGTTCCTTCGATCATTATTTTAGCATCTTGGGGTGCCAAGTATCCAGCAATATTTCTTTCCCCTTGTAAGACAGTCTTTTCTGTTTCAAATATAGCAGTTCCTGCTAATACAGAAGCCACTCTATCATCTCTTCCGATATCAGCTACTTGTTCTTGACCATTACCAAAATACTCGACCTTATCTATTAAAGGAAGTCCAGCTCTTTCATCAAAATTTTCTGTGCTACGATAAGGTTCTTTTATATGAGAAGTCCCTGCAAAAAGTGATGTTCCTTTATATTCAGCATTAGCAGAAGAAGCCATCTGTCTGATAATTTGATCTAGTTCTATAGCCATAGCAACACGATCTTCTTTTACGTAAGTACCATTTGCAGCTTGTACTACTAGTTCACGAGCTCTATGCAAAGAATTATTCACTGATTCCAGTTGCCCATCAACAATATTCATCTTATGTTGATTTGAGTTAATAATCCCGTTAAATTTAGAAATATCAGCTTGTCTTCGTTGCCATTCCATATAGTTAACAGAATTGGCAGGATCATCACTTGGAAGAAGGACTTTAAATCCTGTATTTAATTTTTTTTGTGTTTTTTGTAAATTTTCTGTTCTATTATTTAAGCTGTGCATAAAATCATTATGTATCACACCTTGAGTAATTCTTCCCACCATAAGTCAGCTCCTATTTGAAATAATACTTTGCTAAGTACCCATTCTATTAATAATCACATCTAAAAGACGATCTGTCGTAGAAACCAAACGAGCTGCCGCATTATAGGCAT
>JBOFDR010000198.1:0-9783 GCA_051647205.1 Brevinema sp.
GTTTTTATCTTTTAGATATTGAAGAATTCTTTTGGATCCTTCGCCCCAAGGAATGTAATCTTCCTTAAGAAAAAGACGAGTGTAAATAACATCTTCAGGATTATAAGATAAACCCTTATCACTAAAAACAATCTTCCAATCATTAATAGGCATGTAGATATTATTATGCATGAAAATATAATTTTTTTCAAGGTTTTCTATAGTTTTTTTAGAAATAAATCTTATACTTCTATATTCTTTAATAAGTTGATAGTAAGTATCTTGATACAAAATAGCAAAGGTTTTGGAATCATTTGAAATAATCGAAATGATATGGTTACACTGCTTGGTGGTAAAAGTATGATTGAATATTTGAAAGCATTTATTTTGAAGGATACGCTTTTGAATATAAGCATCTTCTTTTAAAAAATTAACAATAAGACATTCTTCATTTGGAAAAATTTGTTGCTCTTTGTGCTTAACAAAATTCGCTAAAAATGCTTCTTCTTCATTTCGCTCTTTTATCACAGAATCCAAATGTTTTTTCCAATAAGGTATCCGCGATGAGACTAAAGGAATAAGATCTTGTCGGATAAAATTACGAAGATACTTAGTATCTTTATTTGAAGGATCATCCAAATATAAAAGAAAATGCTCATCCAGATAAGATAAGATATCCTTTTTTGAAACAAAAAGCAAGGGGCGGATGATTTTAATACTCTGTTCTCTATCTAGATATCGTTCTTGTGGAATAAATAATGTTGTCATACCGCGAAATAGCTTTAGGAAAATCGTTTCGTATACATCATCAGCATGGTGAGCTGTAACAAGAAGAAAACACTGTTCCCTACGTGCATATTTTTCAAAAAATTGGTAACGTACATCTCTTGCCGTTTGTTCAAAATTAGACATAGATAAAGAAATAGCCTGATCAGGCTTTGCGACAACATAGGATATATTCATCTTAGCACAAAAATCACCAACAAACTTTTCCTCTTTTAAACATTCTGTTCGAGTACCATGATTGACGTGGATTGCTACGATATTATTAGTGTATTGAGATAAGATGTGTAACAAACAAATAGAATCACTACCACCAGAAAGGGCTACCATAATTTTTTGATTAGGATAATGTGCTAAAAAAGATTGAACAGCTGATATAAGATTCATTTTTTAGCCTTATTTTGTCTACTTTTACAAATGCATAAAAAATCAAAAATTGATTCTGAAACCTCATCAGAAATATTTAAATTTTTGATTTTATTTTTGATTTGTTCTTTTTCTTGATCTGAAACCAGTAAAACTGGTTTTTCAAGAATAGTTTTTTGAGGTAACTTAAGTAAATGGTCTTTATAAGTCATCAAACGTATATCCAAAGAATGAATTTGGTATCGTGGAGGAATATTTTCTAAAAATTCTGATGATAATTCTGTCATTGCCATTTTCATCGCTGAATCAAATACTAACACACGGAGTTTTTTATAGAATTTACCTGTACTACTTCCATCTTCATCTTTTATAGGAACAAGTTCACATTTTCCAATCTGGCTACGTTTTGCCGTTTTCTCACCAACAATATCAGCCCACATAAGACGAAGCTCTGCAATTTCTTTGATATTTCTTGGAATTCTCTCTGTAATTATCTTAGTAAAATTTTTCAAATTAGTATACATATTTATCCTTAATATATTTTTAGGGTCTATTACCACTTTAATATTGTAGCATAAGATTGCTAAAAATAAAAATTAAAAATAAATTTTTCTCAAAAATATTCTATAATGCTTTTCTCATTATTTTTTCAAAGAAAATTATTAAGAAATTTAAGAAAATTCCGAAAATAATATTGTAATAATTATTTTATTACAATGAAAGAGAAAAAGTTTTTACTTTTAGGAGGATAGAATCATGATGCGTTCCCTTTGGACATCAGCTTCAGGAATGATTGGTCAGCAATTTCATATTGATACAATCTCTAATAACTTAGCTAACATCAATACCACAGGATTTAAAAAAACAAGAGCAGAATTTGAAGATCTTTTATACCAAACAGAACGTCTTGCAGGAACACCTTCTTCAGAAATTACCCAGCATCCTATCGGGATCCAGACTGGTCTTGGTGTAAAAATTGCTGGAACACAAAAATTCTATACACAAGGTAGTCTCCAACAAACAGGAAATGTTTTGGATATAGCTATTGAAGAAGAAGGATTCTTTTCTATCCAAATGCCAGATGGAGCTATAGGATATACTAGAGATGGATCTTTTAAGATAGATTCTAATAGAGAGCTTGTTACCTCACAAGGATATCGTCTCAATCCTAAGATAACTTTACCAGAAAATTTTGATATCACATCGTTAACAATTACTCCTGGTGGAGAGGTAAGTGTAAAGATTGCTGGTCAGAACGATCCAACTATTCTCGCTAATATCACTACCCATCGTTTTATTAATCCAGCTGGTCTCACCAACGTTGGAGAAAACCTTGTAAAAGAAAGTCCTGCTTCGGGTAAAGCTATAGAAGGTAATCCTTCTCAAGGTGGTTTTGGTGCTTTAAGACAAAGCTTTTTAGAAATGTCCAACGTCTCAGCAATTACCGAAATGGTTGATATGATTGTAGCTCAAAGAGCTTATGAATTTAACTCAAGAGCTATCCAAACAAGCGATAATATGCTTGGTTCAGCAGTATCTTTAAAACGATAAAAATCTTTTAAATATTCAATAATAAAGAGGGTGCAATTACCCTCTTTATTTGATTATGTCATAACTCAACAATATTAAATTAGCTATTTTAAAATATCAAAAATCCATAATTAAAATTATTAATCACATGAATAAAAATAAATAGCATGATATTATCAAGGATAATTTAATATAAAAAAATAAAAAAATTTATTTATTACTAAATCAAACCTTACATTTCCATATTTTACTATGCTAAAATCTAATTAAAGACACTATATAGATAAAATAAAATTATTCTATAATATATATGATATATTGTAATTATCAGGTTTCTTGTGTATAATAGAAATAATCAATCGAAATTGAGGTCATATGATGATTAAATATCCGATAAAATTTCTTCTTCCGAATAACAACTTTAAAAACGTGTCTATATATTCAGACAATTTACCAGAAAATATTGATACTTCAATGCAATACAATGAACGCAATAACTGTTTTTTTCAAACTATAGAATTACCTGTAGGCATCTACACATATCAATTCAAAGCAGATGATCAAATCATTAACGATATTTTAAGAGCACCTCATGGTGGCGTAGCTCAGTTAATATTAAGTAATGAAACAGGGATTATTTTTGATCTGGAAAAAATATTTGTTAAAAATAATTATATTATTATTTCTCTTGGTATAGATAATAATATTTGGGATTCAGTAACACTCAATATCCAGACCTTACATGGTATTCAAACAATATCGGGATTTCATGGATTTTTTGAAGGGGCTTTTGAGTATCAAATTTTTATGCTTCCTGTCCCCGAAGATGGAACTTTACTTGGATATTTTGAACTAAACAAAGGTGAAGATCTTTTTTATCTTGGTGAAAATGGTATCAAAGAACAAGAATGGTCTATTTCCCCTATTGAAATCTCCACTAAAAATTTAGAAACTACTACAGAAAATCATGATGTATTAGCCACATACAAGCTCACCCACCAAAAAGTTATTCAAGAATTTGAAAAACATAACGATTACTTCAAAAAATTTCCTATTGATGGCTTAGTAGGAAATATCGATAAAACATCAGTACTATTAAAAGAATTAAAGAAATATCAGGATTATCATCAAAATCAAGAATTATCTTGTCTTCTTAGAGATATCTTTACAGAACGGGAAGAAATCAATCCTAGTATGGGATTACTTGGACGTTATATGTATGGGAGCAAAAAAGATATTTCTATGATTCCTTTTACACTTTCTGACGATCAAGTCTCGTTTTGGCACGTTTGTCGTCGTGAACTACCTACAGCAATGAGAGGAATTCTATTCCAAATGCTCTGTACCTTAACTCCTAAGATTCTTTTTGGAGAAGAAATTGGACTTGTAAAAACAGGTATAGATCGTAACATGTATTGGACAAAAACAAAATGGAACAAAGAACTATATAATTTTTATATTAAGCTTCTAAAATTACGAAAAAAATACCCTGTCCTAAGACAAGGTGGTTTTCGCTTTGTGTTGCAAGATTGTGCTGTATGGGGAGTAGAACGTTTTATGCCTGGCGAAGAATCGATCTATATTTTTGCTAATCATTCCAAACAAAATATTGTTATTGATCTTACCCGTATTATGAATCATTCTGGAGCAATCATTGAACTTCTAACAGATCATCCGTTGAAAAGAAAAAAAGTGTGTACTATTTTTGCTGATTCTATCGGCGTATTCAAAATTAACGGCATACATATTCCTTTAAAAGGTGATGAAGAAGAGCTAATTGAAGAGTACTAAATTTTAGATAGAGGATGATGTTGGTTGATTGTGTTCGTAAGATCTGTTTTATCAACATGGGTATAAATTTCTGTAGTGGAAAGATCCGCATGCCCAAGTAATTCTTGAATCATTCTAAGATCTGCTCCATAACCAAGCATATGTGTTGCAAAAGCATGTCTTAACATATGAGGATGTAGTTCTATAATATTGAGTTCCTTTGAATAATGTTTTAAGACTTTCCAGATAAACATTCTTGAAACTTGTTTGCGAAATTTAGATGTGATCAAATAGGGACACTCTATTTGATTAATATATTCTGATCGCATTGGAAGATATCTTTTTAATAATAAATTAAGGCTTGTTCCTATAGGAATGAGCCTTTCCTTATTGCCCTTCCCAAAAACCCTAATTATCCCTTCTTCAAGATAAATCTGAGAAACCTTTAAGTCACAGAGTTCACTCACACGAAGCCCACAAGAGTATAATACTTCAAAGATCACAAGATCCCGTATTTTTTGAAATTTTTTATTAATATTTTTAGAATCATCACAATCAAAATATTTAAAGATATACTGAAGTTCTTCTTCGCTAACAATAGAGGGTAAAGATCGGCTGATTTTTGGTGCCTTAACCCTATCGACAGGATTATCCTCACGCAACTGAAGCCTAATAAGATCTTTATAAAAAGATCGAAAACAGGAAATTTTTCGAGCAAGAGATTTAGGATCAAGATTCTTCTCTTCTTTAATATATATTAAAAAATCAAAAATCTCATCGTAAGTGGCTTGAGCAATATCTTTTTTCAAAAAATCAGCTAATCCTTGCAAATCGTTCTCATAAGAAAGAACAGTGTTGAGAGCTTGATTTTTTTCATAGCGAAGACGACGAAGATAATTTTGAATAGACGTAGCCATCATAGCTCCTCTAATATTTTATATTATATAATGATTCGGAATTTTTTTTGATAAAATTAGAAAAATTTCTCACTATATTTTAAAAAATTCCGATATTTAAGAATAGAGGACTTATAATTTATAAGCACTCTATTCTTAATTGAAAGAGAAGGACAAAAATTATGGTTAAAGGTTTATATACGGGTGCTAGTGGTATGATAGCTTTACAAGAATCAATGAACTCCATTTCCCAAAATCTATCTAACGTCAACACAGATGGTTATAAACGTGAAACAGCTATTATGAAATCATTCCCAGAAATGCTCGCACGTCGTGTTAATGATGATGGTCAAGTAAAATTCCCTTTAGGATCTTATGACAAAGCACCTATTGCCGGTAAAATTGGTACTGGTGTAGAATATAACGAATCTTTCATTCGCTTTGAGCAAGGAAGTCTCATGCAAAGTAATTCTGAATTTGACTTTGCAATTGAAGGAAAAGGATTTTTTAGCCTCGAGACTCCTCAAGGAATTCGTTATGCTAGAAACGGTTCGTTTACTGTAAACGGTGATGGATATGTGGTGGACACTAAAGGTAATTACTTACTTGGTACGGAAGGACGTCTTCGCGTTGCTCGAAATAATTTTAAAGTAGATAAAGATGCCAATATCACAATTAATGCTGGGATCAATCATGATGAATTTACTTCGATGACGCAAAATTCTTGGTCGAACGAAATGTCTCTTGGTAAACTAAAGATAGTTGATTTCAAACATGATCGTTATCTCTCCCGTGAAGGGCACCACCTCTATGCAGAAACTAAATTTTCAGGATCTGCTACAGATATCGAAAAACCAAAGGTACTCCAAGGATTTCTAGAAAAATCTAATGTTCAGGCAGTAGAAGAAATGGTTAAGATGATCGAAATCCAACGTCTCTATGAAGCTAACCAAAAAGTCATCCAAACAGAGGATGAACTAATAGGTAAAGCTGTCAACCAAATAATCAAAGCTGTTTAAGAATAAAACAAAAAGCCCTATAATAGGGCTTTTTGTTTTATTCTTATTAGATAAATAATTGAAAAAAAAAAGAATCGTCTTTATAATACAAATATGAAACAGAAAAAAAATTTTTATGATATGTTATCTCTCCCGGCTTACTTAGCTTTTCAACGATTATTACCAAAATCTCGTCGTTCTGGTACTATGCTACTCCCAAAACTGGCTTTTTTATCAATCACTTTAGGAGTGGCTGCTTCTATTTTAATCCTATCCCTTACCAATGGTCTTCACAATACCTACGTCACAAGAATTGCAGGTCAAGATGCTCATTTGTCCGTGATTTCAATAGGGCGTGGGATTCCTGCCTATGAAGAATTAATTGCTAATATACAAAAAGAGCCTTATGTCATCAATGTTTACCCTTATACCCAAAACGAAGCCTTATTAAAATCTTATGAAGAAACTAAAGGTATTATTCTTAGAGGTCTACCAAAATTCTTTGTAGAAGATGAAAATTTTAATAAGATGTTTCGTCTTCATTCTGGGGAGTGGAGTTTTGATAAGCGTCGCTCAATAACCATCGGTAAAGGCCTTGCAGATAATTATAGTTTATTTATTGGTGAATCGATTGATATTCTAACCTATGATGAAATTTTTGGATCTACCACCTACCGTTTTAAAATAGTTGGTGTTTTCTCTGCAGATGACGCTGTTCTTAATAGTTCTGTAGGATTCATTAACATTAATGACGCAATAGAAATTTTTGGTACTAAAGGTTTTGTACAAAATATCGGAATACGTGTCAAAGATTATATCAATGTACAACAATACTATGATCCTCTAAAAGCCATCATCCCTTACAATATCAAAACATGGCAAGCAGACAATCTTAACACCCTTCTTGCTCTCGAAAACGAAAAAAGAATCATCCAAGTACTTTTACTTATCTTTTTTTGTGTAGCATTTTTTGGTATTTTAGCTGTGATTACAGCACTAGTTGCTGACAAAAGAGATGAGATCGCTCTCCTAAAAGCCCTAGGCATGACTCCTAACGAAAACTTTATTTCTTTTATTTATACAGGACTATTTTTAGGATTATCTGCCTCATTAATTGGTGGTGGAATAGGAGTACTAATAAGTGTTACTTTTAATGATATCATCAAAATCATTGAGTGGACCATCAATAATACCTTACTTATACCATTAAGAAAAATCTTTCCAAATAATTATTTCGGGGTATTTAGTTTTTTAAATCAATCCGTCTACTACCTCAAAGAATTTCCTATTCTTATTAAAGGGTGGGACATATTATTTTCATCTTCTCTTGCAGTACTTTGTACCTTATTAGCAGCGATTTACCCAGCTTTTATCTCCAAAAACTATCGCCCTGCAGAAATCCTACGCAAAAGATCAGATTAAGGAATAATTATGTTAAAAGCAATAAATCTTGCAAAAACCTATCCCCACCCCATCGAACCAGTGAGTGTTTTTCATAATCTATCTTTAAATATTAACAAAGGTCAATCATTTGCTATTATTGGAGAGAGTGGTCGAGGAAAAACTACTTTACTTTATAGTTTATCTGGATTAGATTATATAGACTCAGGAGAAATATGGATCAATGAGAAACGTATCGATAATCTTTCTGAAAAAAAACTATCACTGTTTCGCTCGGCACATTTTGGATTTGTATTTCAACATCATTTTTTATTAAATGATCTCACAGCTTTGGAAAATGCTTTACTCCCCTTACGAATTAATAATTCTATTACACAAGAAAAAATTGACTACATTAAATATCTTTTTGAACGACTGAATCTTGCTCATCGGATGCATCACCAACCTGAAGAAATGTCAGGTGGAGAATGTCAACGAACCGCAATTATCAGAGCCTTAGCAAATAAACCGCTTGTTATTTTCGCGGATGAACCGACAGGAAGTCTAGATAGTAAAAACGCTCATATTTTGGAAGAGTTACTTTTTGAGTTAATCAAAGATCATCAGACAACCCTACTTATATCAACTCATAATGAACGATTAGCAAAATATTGTGATTGTATCGAAAGTATTGATCAATTAGAACAATAGGCGGAGAACCTTGAGAGAAGAATTTGTTTCTACATCTAAAATAAATTTATTTTTAAATATTATTGGTAAAGATCTTGTAGATAATTACCATTATTTGGAGAGTGTTTTTTGGGAGATTCCTTGGGGAGATGATTTTGTTATTGAAGATGCCTCAGAAGATAAGGTTTTGTTTATAAATGCTAAAATAGAAAACGAAAATACTGTCTCGAAAGCACTTCGATTATTCAAAGAAAAATACCAAATTATCGATTGTTTTAAAATATCTATAAATAAAAATACTCCCTCAGGAGCTGGCTTAGGAGCTGGATCCGGAGATGCTGGTGCACTCATCAAATGGCTATGTAAATATTACCAGATCCCTGTCTTAGATTGTGTAGATATTGCATCAAAAGTAGGAAGCGATGTTCCTTTTTTTCTTTATGGAGGCAGTGCTTTTGTAGAAGGAAAAGGCGAGAAGATCACACCGTTACAAGGAAAAATTAGTGATGATGTCTATGGATTAATTGTATTTCCTAATATTCACTCATCCACCTCAAAAGCTTTTCAGCAGATTTTAAAGAAAATAGGTAAAGAACGACATCATGAGAAAATAGATTTTTTTAAAAAAAATTATATCTGGAGTCTTGACAATTTAAAAAAAATAATTTATAATATTTTTGATAATGAATTATGTCAAACTAACTCATCCTTAAAAGAGATAAAAAATAATTTAATATTAACACTTTCCCCTTCGTTTATTTTTATGACGGGCAGTGGATCCAGTTTTATATTGCTATTTAATAATTTGAATGATCTACGGAAAGCAAAGTTAAGCTTAAACAAAAAAAAGAGTTATTCAACGCATTTTATGTGATACCCATCTTTTGATGTGGAAGGAGCTTATCATGGAAATTACAGATATCCGTATTAAAAAAGTCGAAGGTGAAGCTAATAAATTACAAGCTTATGCTTCCGTAACTTTTGATGATAGTTTTGTGATTCATAACATCAAAATCATTGATGGACGTGAAGGTTTGTTCATTGCAATGCCATCTCGCAAAACAAGAAGTGGAGAGCTTAAAGATGTAGCTCATCCAATCAATTCCGAATTCCGTGATCGTATGCAGAATGCAATTCTTGAAGCATATCACGCTGAATAAAGAATAATAAAGTAATAAGTTACTTTTGGGGTGTAGCCAAGTGGTAAGGCATCGGTTTTTGGTACCGACATTCGGTGGTTCGATCCCATCCACCCCAGATAGGATAAAAAAAAGAGTTCGAGAATATTCGAGCTCTTTTTTATTTAAAAAACTTCATTCTTGAAAAAACAGTTAAACTATATTAAAATAAATAATGATCTTATTGTTAATAAGGAGTATTCTATGTCTGAT
>JBOFDR010000199.1:0-3281 GCA_051647205.1 Brevinema sp.
GGAGCGATCACAGGTGTACAGCTTGGTGCTGCTATGAATTTTATTATCAGAGATTCTGCTTTTTTAATTAGTGGTGGTATCGTTCTAGGATTAGTACGCGAAATGATTCCTGTTCTTACTGCTATGGTAGTCGTAAGTCGTATGTGTTCTTCCGTAACTGCAGAAATTGGCTCTATGGTTGTTACAGAACAAATAGACGCTCTTCGGGTAATGTCTATTGATCCTGAAGAATATGTCGCTTTACCTCGTATTATAACAGGTTTAATTACTGTACCTATTATGGGAAGTATTGCGATTGCATTAGGAATTTTAGGGGCATCTTTCTCTATGTCTGTACTTTACAAAGTCTCTCCCCATTCTTTTTTTAGCTCAGGACTCGATATTTTATTACTAAGATTTTATCTAGAAGCCTTACTTAAACTAGCTTTATTTGGATTTTTATTGCTTCTTATTGCAACATTTTACGGTTTCCGTACCACAGGTGGGTCTGTTGGAGTGGGTACTGCTACAGTTAAATCTGTCGTTGTCGGTACCGTTGTAACAATTCTCTTGGACTATGTTGCTGGAACATTCTTCTTGATGTATTAAGGGGCAAAAATGAAAAATATTATTGAAATAAACAATCTTACAAAGTTTTTACGGGATCGAAATGTGTTAAATGGACTAACAATTGATGTTCACGAATCTGAAACTTTTGTGCTAGTAGGTCAAAGTGGGACAGGAAAAAGTGTCCTTCTTAAACATTTGACAGGGCTCATTTATCCAGATTCAGGAAATATCAAGATCAAAGGGCAAGATGTTTCTCATTATTCTGAAAAAGAATGGCATCAGATTCGTACATCAATAGGAATGCTGTTCCAAAATGGAGCAATCTTTGATTCTCTTACTGTTGGGCAAAATATTTTATTTGTCTTAGATCACCTTGCACCACATATGACAAGTGCTGAAAAAATTAAAAGAGTTTCTTATTGCTTAGACGTTGTGGGGCTTTCCGGACTCGAAAATATCATGCCAACAGAGCTATCGGGAGGTATGCGTAAACGTGCTGCTTTAGCAAGATCCATTGCTAATAAGCCTGATATTTTATTATTTGATGAGCCTACAACAGGCTTAGATCCTATTATGACGGCTTTAGTGGATGAATTAATTCTTACTGTAAAACAAGAACTCGGAACTACCTTCATTGTTGTCACTCACGATATGGCTAGTGCAAAGCGTATAGCAGATCGTATTGCACTACTTTTTGAAGGAAGAATAGTGTATCTTGGTTCTCCAAAAGATTTAGAGACACATACTAATCCTTATATGGAACAATTTCTTAATGGTTTAGTTGAAGGTCCAATGACAAAATAATAAATATAATCTTATTAAAAGATCGAAAAATGGAGTAAATATGGCACAAGTTAAACGAGAACAACCTAATTATTTATTAATTGGTGCATTTATGTTTTTGGGAATTCTTTCTATTCTTATTGGTGTTGTTGTTTCAGACAAGCTTATTTATAAATTAAAAGGCGGCTACCCTTTACACTTATCTTTTAATTTTATCGATGGATTGTCAGTAGGTTCAAAAGTTAATATCGGTTCTGGTAAAGATATTGGTAATGTAAGCTCTATCAAAGTTGAAGGTGCTAAATTATTAGTTACTGTTATTATTGATAAAAAATATAAAATTAACAATACTGCCGTTTTTCAAATTTTCTCCACAAGTCTTGTTGGTGGAAAATATCTTGCTGTAGAAGGTTATACAGGTAAAGCTCCTTATTTTGATCCTAATCAACGTATTATTGGCGTGGATCCTTTTTCTTTTAATAATATTCTTAGTATGGCTGGCAGTTTGTTTTCTTCAGGGGAATCTACTGATCTTTCGGATGGACTAGGTGGAATTTTTAAATCTCTTAATAAAGTATCTGCTCAAGTAGATCAATTATTACAAGATAATAATTCTAATATAAATCTTGTAATAACTAATATCACAGAAGCTTCTACTAGTTTGAATAAAATTTCTGCTAATCTTGAACGAAAATTAGGAAAAATCAGCGATGCTGAATTTGTACGCTTAGTAGATGATCTTAAACATAGTATGAGTAATTTAAATATTTTATTAGAAGATATTAATTCTCCTAACGCTCCTCTTTCTATACTTAAAGATCCTCAGATTAATAACAGTATTCGTACTATTGTAACTAATCTTGAAGAGACTACCAAACGCGTTAAAGCAAAACCAAGTTTATTGTTAAAAAATTAATAAATTTTATTTTATCATGAGGTTTTTATGATTCCTTTTGTTGATCTACAAGCACAATACCAAGCTTATAAATCAGAAATTGATTCGCGTATCCAAGGCGTTCTTGAACGTAATGATTTTATTTTAGGTAAAGACGTTAAAGAATTAGAAGAATGGATGTCAAATTATACAGGACGTCATGCTGTAGCTGTTTCTACAGGAACAGATGCATTAATGGTTCCTCTCTATGCAATGGACCTTCAGGAAGGCGATGAAATTATTACAACACCTTTTACTTTTTTTGCAACAGCAGAAGTGATTTCTTTTTTAAAATTAAAACCCGTTTTTATAGATATTGATCCAGAAACATGTAATATGGATGTTTCTAAAATTGAAGGAGTAATAACTCCTCGTACAAAAGGAATTATGTCTGTTTCTCTTTTTGGACAAACTTCTGATATTGATGAAATCGAAGCTGTTGCTAAAAAACATGGATTCTTCCATCTTGAAGATGCAGCACAAAGCTTTGGAGCGATTTATAAAGGTCGTAAATCTTGTGGTCTTACCTCCATTGCATCAACTTCTTTTTTCCCAGCTAAATCTTTAGGAACTTATGGAGATGGTGGGATGATGTATTTTGAAAATAAAGATTTGGCTGAAAAATGTTTTAGTATTATTAATCAAGGTCAAAAAGTACGTTATGAGCACCAGTATGTTGGAATGAATTCACGCTTTGATACCTTAAAAGCAGCAATTTTAATGGCTAAACTGCCTCATTATGAAGATGAACTTTCAAAACGCGAAGAAATCGCTCAGCGTTATACAAAAGCATTTGAAAATAATGAAATACAGATTATTAAAAAATCTTCCTTTACTGAAAAACATGCACGTGCTCAATTTACTCTTGTTCTTAAAAATAGAGACAAGGTAGCTGCAGAACTCCAAAAAAGTGGTATTCCCACAGCTATTCATTATCCCAAACCACTCCATTTACAGCCAGCTTTAGCTTATCTGAATTATCAAATAGGAGATTTTCCTGTTGCAGAAGAAATGG
>JBOFDR010000200.1:0-7334 GCA_051647205.1 Brevinema sp.
GATTTAAATAAAGCCACCGCTTTAATCGTAAGATCTTCAAAGGTAAATAAGCAAATGATAAATGAAGGAGTACACCTTCAGATTATTTCACGTGCAGGCGTTGGTATGGATACCATTGACGTTGCTTATGCAGAATCAAAAAATATCAAAGTATTCAACGCTGCAGGTGGGAATTCCATCAACGCTGCAGAAACAACAATGGGGTTGATACTCAGTATTGCTCATAAAATCAATTATGCACATTATTTACTCTATGGACAACGTATTTGGGAACGAGGAGAAAAAACAGAAGGATTTGAACTAGAAGGAAAAACTTTAGGAATTATAGGTTGTGGAAATGTCGGAAGCAGAGTTGCTCGTTTTGCTTTAGCTTTTGGAATGAATATTCTCATTTACGATCCTTATATTTCTCTATTCCCTGATAATACTAAATCAGTTAACTCTTTAGAAAAATTACTTCCTCAATGTGATCTTATCACATTGCATACTCCATTGACAGAAGAGACTTTTTATCTAATGAATGAAAAAAGATTCTCACTAATGAAAAAAACAAGTTATATAATTAACGTATCTCGTGGAAAGGTTATTAAGGAAACAGCCTTAATAAAAGCTTTAGATGACAAGACCATTATGGGAGCTGCTTTGGATGTTTTTGAAGAAGAACCTTTACCAACAGATTCCCCTCTTTTTGAATACGATAATATTATCATGATACCACATCTTGGTGGTGCTAGTGCAGAAACTCGTGCTAGAGTTTCTGATATTGCGATTGAAAATATTTTCAGGTTTCTATAGGATCATATATGTACATAGAAATAATAGCTAATACTTTAGATATTCTGATTTCCAGTATTATTATCTACTTAATTTATTATTTTTCCAAAGGAACCTACACTGGTACTATTGTAAAAGGAATGTTATTAGCTATTTCTTTATACTTAGGTGCAAAAATTTTTAACTTAAAAACAATTAGTTGGATTTTTGAGAGTTTTTTTGGTGATCTAACATTGATTTTAGTTATTTTATTTCACCAAGAAATTCGAAGATTTTTATCTAATATTGGTAGAAATTTTTACACAGAAAAAGCTCATAAAGAATTTATTTTGATGCTTGTACAGAATCTCTTAACACTATCAAAACAAGAAGTAGGTGCCCTTATTGTTATCGAAAGAAGCATAAAACTTGATGAATTTATTAAAACAGGTGTAATTCTAAATGCTCAATATAGTGCAGAATTAATCGAAACTATTTTTAATAAAAACAGTTCTCTCCATGACGGAGCTGTGATTATTAGAAAAGAAAGAATCATGGCTGCTCATGTCTTTTTCCCTAGTATTGTAACGTCCAATAATCAAATTAATGGAACAAGACATGCAGCTGCATTATCAATCTCTAATGAGAGAGATTGTATTGCGTTTATTGTTTCAGAAGAAACAGGAAGTATTTCTTATGCTTTAAAAGGAGTACTCACCTCAATTCCTAACCCTTATGTGGAGGAGGTCCTCCGTGAAATTTTGGCTTAAATTATTCTACTCTATATTTATTAAAGATTTTATTCCTAAAATCATTTCTGTGCTATTAGGTAGTTTTTTTTGGTACTATGTGACGGTGCTTTCTATTGAAAAAACATACATTAATATGCCCATCGAAGTAATCAATACACCTGATGGTACATCTGTAGAATACAATAAAAATACTAATATAAAAGTAGAATTATTAGCTCGTGAGGATCTTTCTTCATATCTTAGTAGAATAAAAGCTGTTGTAGATTTATCTGATGCTACTAAGGGAAAAAGACAATATCCTATTATTTTACAAAATCTCCCTTCAGGAATTAATTATTATCTTAATCCAAAAATGATTATGATAGAATTGGATGATATTATCTCTAATACAATACCTATTATGTTAGAGATTGTGTCAAATAATAATAATAATAATAAAAATATTCTTACATATAAACTAACACCTGATAAAATTACTGTTATCGGGTCTGCTAAGAAGATTAAATCACTAAACTCTATTAAAACAGAAACTTTTAATGCTGATACGTTGGAAAATTTAAAGTTTTTTACTACAAATATTAAACTCAGAATTCCAACTAGTATTACCACAAGCCCTGATATTTCAATAATTTCAATGGAAGGACAAATAGAATCCTATGATATTACTAATAAAGTATTTTTACCTGTTACAGTTCAATCATTAAAACCATCTTTAGGTATTGTTGCTATTCCTAGTGTTCAATTTACAACACTTACTAAAGAATCTAACATAGAACGATTACTATTAGAAACAGAAGTAACAATAAACTTTTCAAACATTACAAACTCTGGTGTTCATACAGTACCTATTGCTATTAATGCACCAGTTGATTTAAAATTTTTGAATCCACCAAGTAATATAACCTTATTAATAGAAGATGACCCTGAGTTATCTTTTGAAGCCGCTGGTAACTTTACAGCACCAATTAATATAAATAATCAATTAGAAGAAACAAATAATGTGAAAGATCCCTTAACTACTAATGAAACACTTAAATAAGGTCTGTTAATTAGTAAATCAGGAGGTAAGAATATGGCTAAAGCTATTATTCTCACAGCTGGTGGTCTCGATTCGTTATTGATTGTCAAATTGATGCAACAAACTGGCATAGAAATACTACCCGTCCATTTTGATATTGGACTCACGTACAATAAGCCTATTATGGCTGGTCAAAGAATTTCTAAATATTTTGGACTTGAATACTTGGTCAAGAATAGCATAGAAATTGAAAAGATAGATATTGCACGTGATTTCTATACCACGATATTATCTGATAAAGACTGCGGTAACACCAACATCTGTTTAGAACACAGAATTTTTGTGCTCAAAAAAGCAAAAGAATATATGGAATTCCATGGTGCTGATTTTATTGTCACAGGAGATATTATCGATCAACGTCCGTTAATTCAGAGTCGTGAAGCATTATTATATGCAGATCGTGAAGCAGAAGTCGAAGGATTAGTCTTTAGACCTCTTTCTGCTTCTTATCTTCCTTCATCTGAGCTTTTAGAATCATTCCCTGAACTAAAATCTATTTGTTTTGACTTTAAAGGCTTTACTCCTGAACGAGAAAAACTAGCTCGAAGATTGAGTATTCTTGATTTTCCTTCTGATACTATTGTTCCATTAAGAGAGTCAGAACTTGATATGGGGAAAAAAGCGTTTGAGATGTTTGAAAAGGATTATTTTATCAATCCTTCACACTTATATCGTTTAGGGATTCACTTTGAATTTAATGATCATTCCAAAGGTATTATTGGTCGTTCTGCTTTTGAAAGTATTTATTTACAAAAATTTCATCAAAAACTAAAACCTAAGCAAGGAATAGCCTTTTCTGTAAATGATCCTAAATTTTTATTTGGTTTTATTTATGGAGATAATATTTCTTATGAACACGAATTTATTGCTCCACAAATATTTTGTGGTACTATTGCTCCATCAGCAGAGTCGAAAAAAATTAATTTTTTCAACCACGATGGAGCACCTCTTGGAGCTAAAATAGTTGATCCTCTTCATGCAGTAGACTATGCTAATTATTTAAAATATTATCAAGAGCTTGACAAATTATTTTGTCCCATAGATTTACTTGATGTTTCCAAAATCACAACATAAAAGAGTTGTATGATAAAGTTGATTTTTTGAAACAAATCTATTATACTTAAATATATTGAAACTAAATTTGTAAGCTTAGATACGTATTTTAATTTGGAGACCTGTAATGATCATCTTTTTATTGACAATTTTTGTAATATCTATCATTCTTTTGATACCTGCTATCCTACTACAAACTAACGGTGCTGATAATGGAGTTTTTTCTTCTAATATCACTGCAGGAGCTTTTGGTGCAAAATCAAATGAGATCCTTGTGAAATTTACCTCATGGATGGCTATAGCTTTTGTTGCGAGTGCTTTATTGCTCTCTATTCATTATGTTAAAGCTAGCTCTGTCTCAACTTCTTCTCAAGAAGCTCAATCAGACCAAACAACTAACTAAAAAAAGGGGTATATAGTACCCCTTTTTTTGTCATTTATTTATTAAAATTATAAAGTCGTGAAACTTTAAGTGAGGAACGATATGAAATATCGTATTTTATTTGCTAGTGGCGAAGCCGTCCCTTTTGCCAAAGTTGGAGGCTTAGCAGATATGATTAGTGCTTTAAGTAAGGCTCTAAGAAAAGAAAAACAAGATGTACGTATTTTTCTACCAAAACATCGTTCCGTTACGAATTTTATTAAAGAGCATAACATTCCTATTAAAAACACTCAAACAGCTAAGATCAATATTAACCACAAAGAATTTCCATTTAAAATAGAAGAAGTGCTTTTTGGTGAAAATTATTTTGTTTTTATTGATTTTCCTGAATTTTTTGATAGAGATAATCCTTATACCAATCCCCTCACTGGAAAAGATTATTTGGATAATCTAATGCGTTATATCTTTTTTGATCGAGCAGTGTTAGAAACTTGTAAAATAATATCATGGATTCCTGATATTATCCATGCTCATGACTGGCACATGGGAATGATTCCCCTCTTTAAAAATTCTATTTTGGAATACCAAAGTATTTTTTCAAATACTAAAACCACATTCACTATTCATAATCTTGCCTATCAAGGAGTTTTTTCTGTAGATCAATATCCTGAATTAGATATTGATTGGAAATATTTTCACCTTAAAGGTCTTGAATATTATCGTAATATTAACTTTATGAAAGGTGGGATTGTATTTTCTGATGCTGTTAATACTGTTAGTCCTTCTTATGCTAATGAAATACAAACAGAAGAATGGGGATCCGGTCTTGAAGGTGTTATCAAAGAAAAAAATGAAAATGGGATTTTTTGTGGAATTATGAATGGAGTAGATTATTCCGAATGGGATCCAGAGCATGATATCTATATTCAAAAAAAATACGGTATAAATTATAATCACGAAACCCTAGATACAAAACATGAAATCCGAAAATTATTCGCAGAAGAACACCATCTTCTTATCAAAGAAGATACTCCAATCATTGGAATGATAACACGTCTTTATGACCAAAAAGGGCTTGATATTCTATTAGAATGTATTGAAGATCTTTTAAAACAAAATATTGCTTTTGCTATTTTGGGAACAGGAAAATCAGAGTACGAATTTCAACTATTAGAACTCGCTGAAAAATATTATAACAATCTTCATGTTTATATTGGTTTTAATATTGAACATTCTCACTATATAGAAGCTGCAGCCGATATGTTTTTGATGCCTTCACACTTTGAGCCTTGTGGACTGAATCAACTCTACAGTCTTCGCTACGGTACTGTGCCTATTGTTAGAAAAATAGGTGGTCTTGCAGATTCTGTAATTGACGGAAAAACAGGATTTGTTTTTAATCAATATCACCCATCAGATCTTTACAATACGGTTTTAAAAGCTACTAATATGTGGAGAAATGATAAAGAAAGCTGGAGAACAATTATGCTTCAAGGAATGAAAGCAGATTGGTCATGGAAAAAATCGGCTCAAGGTTATCTAAAATTATATAAAAAGATCCATAAAAAAGCCTATTTTTAGGCTAATTTTAAAAATCAAAGTAAAAAGACAAGAGTAGTTCTTGTCTTTTTACTTTGATTTTGTATACAAGTTAATCAGACTCAAGGTAAAAGAACACAGCATAAATATTTTAAATAGATTAAAAACAAGTTGTGTTTCTTTATCGATATGCTTGGAAGGAAAAAAGAAAAGCATATACAATCCGAAAGTAGTCATAAGAGTTAATATAACAAATACTAACACTGAAATAAGCACTGTTAAGATAGGATATGTTTTGAATTTTTGTTTTATTAAAGAGATATAGTTAATTTGATACAAAAATTTTATGGCCAATAAGCCTTGTAAAACGGCACAAAAGAATAGAATAATCCAAGGAAGAACTTGTCTTAATGAAAAAAATGCTGTTAATTTTAAATTATCAAATAGTTGCAAAACCTCTAGTGCATTACGATATAAAAACATAGCTAGAACCACACAAAGCACTGCACTCGGAATAGTTAGAAACATAAACTTTATCATATGTAATATAAAAATCATTAGTACCTCACCACTATAGTAAGTAATTATAACAGAAAAGATCAAGCAGGAACAATATTATTTGATGATATTAATGAAAAAGAGCTTATATAGTAGTTTACCTCAGTATGAAACGAGTTACTTTGTTCTTTAAAAATTTTGACGAAACATAAAATATATATCATAATATGGATATATATTTTATTTAGTGTGAGTGAACTAATGTCTAAAAAAGTAGTAGTGCTTGCTGGTGGAGTTTCTGCAGAAAAAGAAATCTCTAAAAGATCTGGTCAAAATCTCGTCTGTGCTTTGAACAATGCTGGTTTTAACGTGAGTTTATTTGATCCAAGTGACGCAGATTTTTCTACTAGCGAGTTAAAAAAATTCGATGTAGTTTATCCTATCTTACATGGAACTAAAGGTGAAGATGGTGTTATACAAGGCGTGCTCGAATATTTAGAAGTACCTTATGTTGGGTCTAATGTTTTAACAAGTGCGATCACAATGGATAAAAATCTAACAAAAAAAATCTTTCAAACCATTGATATTCCTTGTCCTAAAGGATTTTCTGCCTTAGGGAATAATTTTGATGAAATAATGAAAAAACTGGATCAAATGGGCTACCCCCTTTTTGTTAAACCTATATCTGAAGGATCTAGTGTAGGAACTCTTGTTTTGCATAATAAAGAAGAAGCATATAATCTTTTACCTACACATTTAAAAGATTTTCCTGATTCTTTGATAGAAACTTTTATCTCAGGTCGAGAGATGACTGTTGGAGTCATTCAAAAAGAAGGGGGATTTTTGATTCTTCCTATTTTAGAATTAAAACCTAAAGCTGAGTTTTACAATTTTGAAACAAAATATACAGTTGGAATGACAGACTTTGTATTACCGGCCTCTATTAATTCTAAAATGCTAGAAAAAATTCACACGCATATTAAAACTATTAGTAAAGAATTCAATCTTCGTGATTGTTTTCGGGTTGATTTACTCTTAACAGAAGATGGACCTATCTATTTAGAGATCAATTCTGCTCCTGGGATGACAGCAACTAGTGATATTCCAGCAATGCTCAACGCAGCCAATATTCCAGTAACAGATTTTGTCACATATATGATCAACAATGCGTTGGAGAGAAATTAGGTGAGCAATATTCCTATAAAATATAAATTTTCCGTCCTATTAATCCTGATCTTAATTCCGATGTCCATTTTCATGCACCAAGGTTTATTGGTAG
>JBOFDR010000201.1:0-3487 GCA_051647205.1 Brevinema sp.
AGTAGCTATATTGAAATTAATAATCTCACTAAAGCATCGTCCACTCTGAATAATTTTCAAGAAGAATTCCCTTCAAGTACACTTCTTAGCGATTTTCACTCAAAATTAGGGGATTCTTATTTTACTGATAAAAAATTTGATCAGGCAATCTTTCATTATCAGCAAATACCTAAATACACAAAAAATACAGACATGATTTCTGATGCTTTATTTCGAGAAACTTGGACTTATGTCGAAGCTAAAAAACCTGAATCTGTTGCCAAATTACAATTTTTTCTTGATAAGTACCCTAGCCACGACATGGTGCCCTCCATAATGTATAAGTTATCAGATCTACAACAAAATGAGCAATTAAAATATATTATTTTAGCAAAGTTTCCTAATTCTGCAGAAGCTGAAAGTATTAGAAATATATTAGAAAAAAATTATTCTTCCAATTCTTCTCTGGAAGAATTGGAGATTGCTATTAGGAATACAAGCGATAAATCTTTACAATCTCGATATTTGTATTTCTTAGCGCAAAAACTAGAAAGTGAAAATAAAGGTACAGAAGCTTTGTCATTATTTTTGGATATTCATAAACTTCAAGATAAAAAAACAGGTCATCAAGCAGCCTTCAAAGCTGCAAACATCTACACAAAACAAGGTGATCATAAAAAAGCCCTTAGACTTTATATTAACATCATATCTCAATATGATGAAAAACATACACCTAAGGCACTTGATCAAATTATTATCATTTATGCTTCTTTAAATGATAAGGAAAACACAGAAAAGTTTATGAAGATACTTAAAGAACAGTATCCTAACAGCCCTGAAGCTAAAAAATGGATTTAAGAATGTAATCAGTAATAAGCTTAGCTGGTTCCTGCTGATGCTTTGGGAAATGTTGTTCAAATTGCTCAAGATTTTCTATCATAATAAGTATTGTAGCTAGTAGTTTTTCATCTGTTAAAATAGGTTCTTCTAAAGAACAACAACAATTCAAATCAGCTAAAAATTTGGCATTAAGATACTGATGATTATCTGGAGAATGATAAATAGGAATAAATAAAGTAGGTGTCTTAAAAAATAAGGCTTCAGAAACTGTTCCTGCCCCACCCCTCCCAATTACCATACTTGCTCCAGACCAAAAAGCATCCATTCGAGAAATAAAACGATATACTCTCAGATTTTCAGAATAAGGAGCTTCTGATAAAAACGAGAGTTGACCTTCAGTCATCATTCTATCATATTCTTTGGTACCTAAACTCCAAACAATCTGATAGTTTTCTATCAAATCAGGTAAAATGTGTAAGATCATATCATTAATAGATCTTGCTCCCTGAGATCCACTGGAAATACCAATAATTTTTTTATCATTTTGTGGTAGTTTAAAAATATCTTTTGCTTGTTCTAAAGATATTTTTTCCTTATATAACAATGGATTTTCAGTATAGTAAACTTTATTTTCGGGAATATACTTGGGAAAAGGAAAGGTTGTAAAAACTTTTAGAGCAAATCTACTCCAAAATCTATTTGTTACTCCAGCAACACTATTTTGTTCCAAAATATAAAAAGGTTTTCTCATTAATATTGCAGATAATGCAACAATATTAGACACATATCCACCTGTCACAATCATCACATCTGGTTTAAAAGAAAGTATTTGACGAAATACTTTCAGCCATTCTACAAATAAAGAAAAAATATTAGCTAAGGATCGTAAAGAGATCTTACGAGACATACCTGATAAAGATACAGTGATTCTTTCTTTTTCTTTTAAGAAATTAGTAATATCATACGATAAATCTTGAGTACGTAGCACGTAACGAAGTTCATGTCCTTGAGATTTAAATTCTTCAGATAGTGCAATACCAGGTACTAAATGTCCTCCAGTACCACCTCCACCGATAATAATCCGCATAAAAACTCCTTTAATTCTCTAAGGCTTTATTTAAAATATCATCATTGATCATTGTTTCTAAATTTTTATCTTTTAACAATTGATCTACATTATCTTCTAAAATAGGTACTAACTCAGGTGCATCAGGCACTCCTGTCACAAACCCAATCTCTGTAGAAGCATCCCTTAGTCCAAGTTTTCGAACAGTATCTTTTATATTCACTAAAAAATCTTGCCCTGTTCTTAAGACAAATTTATAAGAAGATCCTGTCAAAGAATGATGACCTTCCATTCCATTAATACTCCATAAATGTAAAAAATCAACATCAGGAAATCCTTGGATCACAAGCTTAAATTCATCTTGTAGTTTAATAGGCATCGAATAAATATCGCGATAAAAAACATGGATATTATTACCATTTTTGATAATGTAATAGTTGAGAGCTCTTTTTAGTACATGTGCTGAAGAGGAAACGACATTTGTAACCAGTGATTCAAAAAGTGCTTCATTAGAGGTGAAATAATGGTTCAAAAAGGGATAAGTCAGCATATCTCCATAAAGAGTAATAATGGTATTTAAATCCCTGTAGCTTGGTTTTTGAGAATGAAGATTTTTATATTCTTGAATTGCAATGAGTTTGTCGCCTCGTTGAAAAAGGAGATTTGCACGAATATAATTTAGTCTCATTTTTGCAGAAACAGATTTTATAGTAGGGAGATTTTTTTCGATTATACCAAGCCCTGTAGGGTATAATTTTAAAGCAACATATATTTCTGCCATATCGCAAATCATCTTTTCTCTATACTCTGGATAAAGATTTTTAGAGATTAATTTTTGATAGACAGCCACGGCTCTTTCATATATTTTTAATACTTTGAGACACTTTGCATAGTTATAAGAAACAATTTTTTCTTCTGCACGAGCTAACAATCCATATTGACGAATAGCTTTAGCATAAAGCTGTAGCTCAACTAAGCATTCTGCGTAGAGATATCTAGCATCAGCCAATTTGGGATTTTTTGTAAGGAGCTCTCTCAAAATATTACGGCATGATTCATAATTTTGTCTTACATATTGCGAAGAAGCCAGTTTATAGTTAGCAATTTCATGATCTTTTTTTAATGAAACAGCGGTGCGATAGTGAATATCTGCTTTATCAAATTTTTGTAATTTGGTATAAATATCACCAATTTCGATTTCTATAAAAACCTTATCATCTAGATGATGAGAGGGTACTTTTAACAACGATTGTTCAAACCATTGAAGTGCTTCATTATATTGCTGGCAATGGACTCTAGCTCTAGCTCCATATAATAAAAGAGACAAAGAACTGTTATATTTTTGACGATTGTAGGTCAAAGAAACAATTTTATTAAATTCTCCTTCATCAAATAATCGCGCAATTTCAAGCTCTATATTTTTTTGAGGAAAGATCAATCTAAAAAAATAATAGCCAACAACAATTGTTCCAATCACAACTAAAAACAACAGAGATATGGTTAGCATATCCATTTACAAAACCCCTTATCAATATCTTATTGTCAATTATTAGTTGTTAAACAAGAAATGTGCAACATCTCCATCTTTAACAATGTATCCTT
>JBOFDR010000202.1:0-2291 GCA_051647205.1 Brevinema sp.
TTATTTCTCCAATTCAAGGCAGTCCAGCTGCTAATGCAAATCTCCAGCCTGGCGATAAGATTATTAAGATCGATGCTCAATCTACTGAAGGTATTACTTCACTTGAGGCTGTAAGTAGAATTCGTGGAAAATTAGGAACTAAAGTTACCTTAACAATTTTACGTGCAGGAATGCTAGAGACTTTTGATGTTTCTTTAAAAAGAGTAAAAATAGATGTAGATACTGTAGAAAGTTCTTTAATCCCCTATGAAAATAAAAAATTTGCTTATATCAAGATTATTGAATTTGGTACACCAACAGAAAAAGATTTTATTAAGCATTTAAAAGAATTACTCAAATCAAATCCAGATGGCCTTATTTTAGATGTAAGAAATAATCCTGGTGGGATTTTGTCTAGTGTGGCTAATATTGCAGATACAATTATTGATCAAGGGCTTATTGTTTATACAAGAGGTCGGATTACTAATGAAAATTTTGAATTTAAAGCTCACCATAGTAAAACATTAGTTGATCCAAAATTGCCTATTGTGATTTTAGGAAATCAAGGTTCAGCCTCAGCCTCAGAAATTTTTATCGGTGCCTTGAAAGATACAAAAAGAGCGCTTGTTGTTGGGCAAACTACTTTTGGTAAAGGTAGTGTTCAAAAAACTCGTCCTCTTTCTGATGGATCAATTCTCAAATATACAATAGCCAAGTACTATACACCATCTGGAAATGTAATCGATAAAGTAGGAATTAGCCCTGATATTGAGGTTAGTTTATGGTATGACGCTTTAAGCGATATCGAAAAAACAGATATTGTTCGTTTACAAATAACTAATGTCATCCCTGAATTTTTATATTCTAATAAAAATCCTAATCCTCTAGATATAACTAATTTACAACAAACAATCGAAAAAGATTACAAATTAAATATTTCTTTTGATTCTTTAAAATATATTGTAGGTCAGCGTTTGAATTTTATACAGAATAAAATTTATGATTTAGAAATAGACCAACAACTACGTGAGTCACTTAAAATTATTCAAACAGCTACTAATACTAATTATATCTATAATCATACTGTAAAAACAATGGACGAATTAAAGTTTGCTGAAGAAAATGCTATTCAAGAACGTAACAAAAAAGATAAAAAGAACAATTTTTAAATACTAGAATATAGAAGGAAGCTTATAATGTTCCCATCAAGGTACCAATTAAAGAAAAAATCTATCCTTAATAAATCTAATACAGATAATTTATGGTTTAAATGTCCTGAGTGCTCACAGATTACTTATCTAGAAGATTTTAAAATTATGTATAGAGTATGTCCTAAGTGTCATTATCATGATAAATTAGGATCTCGAGAACGTCTTGAACTTTTATTGGACACAGATTCTTTTATCGAGACAAATGCCAATTTAATCGCAGAGGATTTTTTAGAGTTTTTTGATGGAACTACTTCTTATGCTAATAAACTTAAAATTTCTTGTCAAAAATTACTTATGAATGATGCGGTAATCTCTGGTAAAGGTAAAATCAATGGAAAAAATGTCTATATAGCAGTCATGGAATTTTTATTTATGGGCGGTAGTATGGGCTCAGTAGTTGGTGAAAAAATCACTAGAGCTATTGAAAGTGCTACTAAAGCAAAATTACCTGTTATTATTGTTTGTGCTTCTGGTGGTGCTCGTATGCAAGAGGGAATTATATCCTTAATGCAGATGGCAAAAACATCTGCAGCTTTAAAACGTCACTCTGAAGAAGGATTGTTATATCTATCTATATTGACAAATCCTACAACTGGTGGTGTTACAGCATCTTTTGCAATGCTAGGTGATTTTATTATTGCAGAGCCAAAAGCTTTGATTGGTTTTGCTGGTCCACGTGTAATCTCTCAAACAATAAAACAAAAACTTCCTGAAGGATTTCAAAAATCAGAATTTCTTCAAAAACACGGATTTGTAGATATTATAAGCTCTAGAACAAACTTAAAAGCTACAATAGATAAACTAATTCATTATACAAGTTAGGATTTACTATGAGTATACAAGAAGTTAATTCACCGATTAATGACTTAAATGGCTTAGTTGCTAATAATCTCATCAAAAGCTATGGTAAACGTCTTGTTGTGAAAGGGATTTCATTAAATGTTAAACCTGGTGAAGTTGTTGGATTACTAGGTCCTAATGGAGCTGGTAAGACGACAACCTTTAGTATGTTAGTTGGATTGTTACGCCCTAATGATGGTGAAGTATTGCTGGACGGAGATAATATTACTCATTTTCGTATGTTTGAACGTGCACGGAAAG
>JBOFDR010000203.1:0-8727 GCA_051647205.1 Brevinema sp.
ACAAATCAGAGTACATATATCCAGGGAAACCTTTACGAGAAGGTAGTTCTCCTCTAGCTGCACTAATTTCGCGAAGTGCTTCAGCATAAGAAGTCATATCTGATAAAATAACTAATACATCCATTTCTTTATCAAAAGCCAAATATTCTGCTAATGTTAATGCCATACGAGGAGTTACGAGACGTTCAATCGCAGGATCATCAGCATAGTTCATAAAGAGAACAGAGTTATTTAAAGCTCCTGTTTCACGAAAAGATTCAATGAAATAAGTAGCATCATCATGTCTCATTCCCATTGCTGCAAAGACAACTACAAATTGGTTGCCACTTTTAGAAGTAGCTTGAGCAGTAATTTGAGCAGCAAGCTGATTATGAGGAAGACCTGCGCCTGAGAAGATCGGTAGTTTTTGACCACGAACAACAGTATTCATTGTATCAATCGCAGAGATTCCTGTTTGAATAAAATCATGAGGATATTCTCTTTTAATAGGATTCAACGCAAATCCATTAATATCTCTAGAAAATTCTTTTTTAGGCATGTGCATACCATCGATCGGTTGTCCAAGAGCATTAAAAATACGCCCCATCATATCTGTAGAAACTCCTAATTGTAAGGTTTGTTGAGAAAATTTTACTGATGTAGTTTTGAGATTAATTCCGTTAGAAAGTCCGTATAATTGAAGAGCCGTATATTCTTCGGTAATTTCGATTACAGAAGCCAAGCTTGTGCTACTATCCTCAAAAGTTAATTCTGTAATCTCACCATAAGAAACACCAGGAATTGTTTTAACAAATACTAAAGATCCATTAACGGATTGGAGGCCTTGATAGCTTTTAATAATTTTTAAGTCCATTTTTATGTTCCCGTTACTTTTTGATATTTTAATCGTAAGGCTTGCATTTCATCTTTCATAAATCGTTCAAGATTTTCAAGATCAGTAAGTTTATCATTTGGAATCTCGATACGAGCACGCATAATCATAGAAATACTTTCTAAAGCTCTAATCTCAAAAACTGGTGCTCCAAGAGCAACGATAGAGACTGCCTCTTTATAGAATCCAAGCATCACACGAAGTAATAATAATTGTTTTTGAGGAGACGAATACATATCGATAACATCATAAGCATTTTGTTTTAAAAATCCATTAATAATCATGCTTGATGTTTCGACAATGAGACGCTCATTACCAGGTAATGCATCCGGACCAATCAGTTTAACAATTTTTTGAAGTTTATCATTTTTAAGAAGAAGATCAAGTGCTTCTTGACGCATAGCTATAAATTCAGGATCAATTTTTTCCCACCAACTAGAAACATAAGATGCGTACTCACTATAACTTTGAGTCCAATTAATAGATGGATAGTGACGTGCAGAAGCAAGTGACTTATCTAATTCCCAAAAGGCTCGAACAAAACGTTTGGTATTTTGGGTAACAGGTTCAGAAAAATCACCTCCAGGAGGTGAAACCGCAGCAATCATAGTTACAGATCCTTTGTTATCGTTGATTGTTTGAACACTACCAGCTCTTTCATAAAAAGAAGCTAAGCGAGATCCTAAATAAGCAGGAAAACCTTCTTCAGCTGGAATTTCTTCCAGACGACCAGATAATTCCCTAAGTGCCTCTGCCCAACGAGAAGATGAATCTGCCATAACAGCAATATCATAACCCATATCACGATAATATTCTGCAATAGTGATACCTGTATAAATAGAAGCTTCACGGGCTGTTACAGGCATATTAGAAGTATTTGCGATCATAACTATCTTAGAGAACAAAGAATGACCACTATGAGGGTCAATTAATTTTGGGAATTCTTCAATTACTTCAGTTATTTCATTTCCACGCTCGCCACAACCAATGTAAACCACAGCATGAGCATTAGACCATTTTGCTAATTGGTGCTGAGTAATTGTTTTCCCTGTACCAAATCCTCCAGGAATTGCTACAGCACCACCTTTTGCTACTGGAAAAAAGATATCAATCACACGTTGTCCTGTAATTAAAGGTTCGGTAGGAAGATAACGAGTGTTATAAGGGCGTGCTAATTTAACAGGCCAACGATGCATTAGTTTAAGTTCGTGGGAGACTCCTTTTTCATCTTCAATAACAGCAATTACTTCGTTAATGGTGTATTCTCCAGTAGGAACTATTGATTTAATAACACCCGAAATATTAGGGGGAGTCATGATTTTATGTATCATTAATACTGTTTCTTGGACTATTCCTAGTTGCCCACAAAAACCAAGCTTATCACCTACAGAAGCTGTGGCTGTAAAAGCCCATTTTTTATCACGGTCAAGTGCAGGAACGCTGACTCCTCTTTCTAAATAAATACTTTTTGTTTTTTCTGCAATATCTCTGAGAGGACGTTGGATTCCATCAAAGACATTAGAAAGTAATCCAGGCCCTAACTCAACAAATAGCATTGATCCTGTACCATAAACAGAATCTCCAAGTCTCAATCCATCTGTAGTTTCATATACTTGAACGACAGCTGTATCTTTATCTATACTAAGGACTTCTCCTATTAGTTTTAATTCTGAAACATGAACTGTTTCCATAACTTGAAGTGTATTGGTGACATTAATAGAAATCAAAGGACCATTAATTCGCGTAATTGTACCTATAGTATTCACACTTTCTCCTTTAGTATATTCATTACTGTTTGTAACAAATATTCTTTTCGTTCTTGGAATAAGACATTAAAGCTAAGATCAATACATTCACCAGACTCTCCTATAATAACAAAACCTGCATTAATTGGAGAAATTTCAAAAGTATAATGCCAACCCATATCATCTAAAATTGTTTTTAGAGTATCTTGATCGTGCTCTGTAGCACGTATAGTTATATTTTGTTTTTGCATCAAACTCATCGCTTTTTTAAACCAAGATGATAAAATATAAGGATATCGATTATCTGAGTGTACAAACTCTAAGAGACTAGTTTTAATAAAATCAAGTATCTCATCGGTGATGATATTCTCTATAGCATTGAGTTTGGTTTTATGTTGAAATTCTTGTTCTACTTTTAACATTTCTTCTTTTTTGATTATTTGCGAAGTTAATTGCTCTTTTTTTTGGTTAAAAGCTTTTTCAAGATCTTCACCATAAGCAATCAGTTTTTTAGCCATTGCAACTTTAACACTGTTAATTTGCTCTTCTGCTTCTTTTTTGGTCTCATTCTGAACGTGTTGAAACATATGCTCCAAAGCCATATTATCTCCTGAAAAATAATAACCTCTATGATAAGAGTATCACTTTTTTAATATATTTAATGATTATTTACTAGCTTTGCTTGATCTTGATTAGTGGCTAAAAACAAAAAATTAAGCGTTAAGAATGGATTAAAGTTTTTATTGCAATCTGTATTTTAATAAGCTTTCAATACTATCAATAGATATATTTTTCTCTGCAAGATTAGAATGGTCTAAATAGTCAATATCCATATTACTCTTAAGCTCATCTTGTAATAATAAACAGATACTTTCACAAAAAATTTTGTCGGAGAGTAGACCTGTTGAAATATATTTTGGAAAAACTAGAAAATGTTGTAAGCCTTTAGCAAGATCATCTAACATTTTATAATAGATCTTGGTAAGTTCTAAATAATAGTAGTCAACTACAATGAAATTAATACTGCTTTGATTTCGTAGAAGACATGTTTTAACAGCTAATCTACGAGCTAATAGTTTTAAATTGGGATTCTGATATGCTGCAAAGTTTGAAGATTTTATGAAAAGTAACATTTTTATCTCCAGTATTATCAAATTTAATTATTTATTTTTTATTAATTTCTTAACAGATAATATATATTAAAGATATGTTTATGATAATCCTATAACTTCTCTGATATATTTCATTAATTTTTCGCCAGCTCTGAAATCACCTTGAGAAGAACTGATCTCCAAGATTGCAAGCTCATTATTTGAAGAACGTACTTGTTCTATTTCATCTTTTAAGAGTTCTGCATACCGTGCTGAAATAACTAAAAGAGCAATATCTTGTAGTCGAATACATTCTGCAAATTTTTTTTTAAGTTCATCACTTCCTTTAGGTGAAAGGACTTCCATACCACTTAAATAAAAAATTGGAGCAACTTGTTGACCAACTAAGGCTACTACTTTCATCTTAAATCCTTATTTAAAATAAAATAATTAGATTAGCTTAAATATAAACTATCCTAATTTTCCTAAAATCATAATGGCGATAATAACACCATAGATAGCAATACCTTCAGATAATCCAACAAATAATAATGATGTTCCAAGCATTTTTGGGTTTTCACTAACAGCTCCTATTGCTGCCGATGCAGACATTCCTGTTGCAATCCCTGTACCAATACAAGCGAAACCAACTGACAAACCTGCTCCTAAAAATGCTGTTGAATAAGCTTCTGCTGGTAATGTCGCCGCTGTTGAAACTGCTTCAGATGCAAATACAGGTGAAACATTAAATATTGAAGAGATTAGTAGTCCTACCATAATGATAAAAAAGCTAATAAATCCACCCAAAATACTTTTTGTAGCAATTGCAGGTATTATTCCATGCTCTCTTTTAAGGTGTAGTGTAAAACCAAGTAAACCAGTTAAACAAATTATTGCTATCATTGTGCCGACAACAAACATAAAATCCTCCTAATTGATTTTAAAATTATCTAAATCCATAGTTCAAATATATTTCACAATCCTTATTAATGTAAACATACTAGACTTAAGTATAGACTAATTATTAATATTATAAAATGCTAAAAATAATAAGTCAACTAAAAATTTTTAATTGACTTATATTATTATACATATTTACAATAATTATACCAAAAAGCAATCTATTATTTATAATAAACTAGATTAAAAATCTGAAACTTAAAGCTATACACAACTATGTTCCGATATTATAGAAATATTCTTGATAATATTGTTATTTTTATTAAAATAGAGTATACTTAATAAATTAATCACGATTTTTAGATGTAAAGATACAATATTTATACTTATTTATCTTTATATATGCCGATATTGTTAGCTATCGTTCTGCTACTTCATTTATATTAAATCAAAATATAGATAATCTTTTAACATATTTTGATTATCGCAACAAAAAATACTGAATTAATAATTATTTACTAACTGACTCTTAAGGAATAAGTAATGAAAAAACACAGTTTTGATGCTATATGTCTATTATATATATCTATCTTTATTGAACAAAGTATGGATAAAGAATCTTTTACTATTGAAGAAGAAATTGAGATCACCTACGTAACTTATTATAGTTTATTAGCATCTTATGCTTATAGCAAAAGTCAAGAAAGTAAAGCAGAAGCTCTTACTTTTATTAAGCAAAACTATCCTCATGATATTGAAGATATTATTGTTGAAACACTTGAAGATATGATTACATTATATCCAGAAATGGAAAACTTTGCAATAGAAGCTGAGTCTTTTACAAAATTAGGTTCTTTATTACTACAAAAAAATATCCCTATTCTAGAACAAGCATCTTTTGAATTAAAAGAAGAAGATATCGATGAGTTTTTCTCATATACAATGTATCTTTACGAAGCTTTATTATTACTTGATGAGTACGAACACAACTTTCAAAAAGTAATAGAAGATCTTGATGATTTAGAGCTTGATCCGAGCATTGTAGAGATTATAAATTGTCTAAAGACATAGAATAATATTTTTTTTCAACATCTTGATTTTCAACACAATAAATAATAAAATTTCCTTTGAGTTCTTCGTCTAATAACATACACACACTATCATAAAAAGACTCTATATGAATCAATCCAGCAATCATTACTTTTGGAAAAATAAGATAAAAATTTTTACCTTGGTTAAGAGTATAAATCATTTTTGAATAAATATTACTAATAGGTAAGTAATAATGATCTAAAACAATATAATCAACACTTTTTTGATTTCTCAAAATACATGTTTTAATAGCCAATTTTTGTGCTAAGATATTTACATCATCTTTATTATAGAGTATCATATCTACTGGTTTGATACTTACTATCATTCCTCCCTCCACTCTTTATAATAAAATTATTAAAAAATAATTATTTATGATATATGACAAATATATGAATCCAATAATAAATAGTCAACATTATTTTATCTACACTGAATATAGATTTTTATACATCACTAAAGGATTTTTTATGGAAAATCATAGAATTATATTTCATCTTGAAGGAACGATTGTTAATGATAAAGGTTGTTTATTTGACGGTATCATTAATATGTTAGATGAATTAAAACAACAAAATAAATACTCTGGATTAGTATCATTTAATGGAGATGAGTCATTTTTTAAAACAGAAGCTTATAGACAGGTTGCTACATATTTTGATTATATTATTTTTCCTAATGAAGAGACTAATTTTCCTCCTGCAATGCTTCTTAAATATTTATTAATTACAAATAAAAAATCCAAAGAATGTTTATTTATTGGCCATTCTCAACAAGATTTTTTAGCAGCAAAAGGTAGTGGTATTAGATTTGGTTTTGCTGCTTGGAACACTAAAGAAACCTCTTTTATTCAAAATAATAATTGTGCAGTATTTGAATCCCCATACAAAATTTTAAGTTAAAAAATTTAAACAAATAAAAGCTACCTAGAAATATTAGGTAGCTTTTATTTTGATGTTTTTAGATAATCAATAACATATTACTTACGTCTTCTTAGACCCAGTTCCGAAGAACGTACAGACATAGAAAACAAAGCCACTGCTCTATAAAAATGAACCAAATTTTTAGTACGATGCCGTGTTGTAATGGTATCGATTGATTTATTTGTAATAGCTGAGATCATTTGTTGAGTCATTATTTACCCCTCCGAATGTGATCAAAAGATTTTTATTAAGCACATTAATATTATCGGAAGTTTTTTTTATTTACATTATAAATAAAATCCCCTTATGAAAGGGGATTTTATTTGATTTAATCATAGATGGGGAAATCTCCTCTATTTGTTAGAATAAGAGGACCGTCTTTGGTAATAGCAACAGTATGCTCCCAATGACAAGAAGGTTTTTTATCTTGCGTTACAACAGTCCAACCGTCTTCTTTAACAAAAACATTTGCGGTTCCTAGATTGATCATTGGTTCGATTGCTAGAACCATACCGATTTCCATTCTAGGCCCACGTCTTTTAGGATCATAGTAGTTAACAACATGTGGTTTTTCATGCAAATGAGTACCGATTCCATGTCCACAATAATCACGAACAATACCATATTGTTTTTTGATTACAGATTCAATTGCTTTTCCAATATCACCAATATAATTTCCAGGCTCACAAATTTGGATTGCTGCACGAAGAGCTTCTTGGGTAAGATCAGACATTTTACGGACTTCAGGATCAACATTACCCACTAAAAAAGTATAAGCAGAATCTCCATAATACCCATTTAGTTCAACACCCATATCAACAGAAATAATATCTCCATCGTTAATCGCTCTAGTATCAGGAATACCGTGAATCACCTCTTCATTGATTGACCAACAAATACTCGCAGGAAAAGGTGTCATACCTTTCATAGGAAGATAATTTTTAAAAGCAGGCCGAGCTCCTCGAGCATGGATCATTTCTTCCACAACTGCATCAACTTCCAAACCTGTAATACCTGGTTTAATAATGGTTTTTAAATGGTTATAAATATCAGCGACAACTTTTCCAGCTTGACGCATATATTCTAGTTGGAGTGTATTTTTAGTCATGATTCTTTTTTATTCCTCTGAATAACTAAGTGATTCATCCTTTTTTTCATCTTTCTTAGAAAGTTTTTTATTAGCAACTTCTTGATTATTTGTAAAAGATTCTTTAATATTAACCACCCCTTGAGACCCTGTTATATCAATCTGACCTTGTACTACAACACCAGGCTCCATTACTAATTTAGGGGATTTGATATTTCCTAAGACACGACCTGTAGAAAGGAGTTGAACTTCTTCTGAAGCCTCAATATTCCCAATGAAAATACCAGCAACGGTAATTGTTTTAGTATAAACGGTATCTGTTTTTAGACGACCGACAGGACTTATAAATAAATGATCTTCTACGGTTAATTCACCTTCAAATTGACCGTCAATACGGAAAGAACCAGCTACAGTAAATTTTCCTTCAAAAACAGCTCCTTCTCCGATTAAACTATTTGATGTAAACTCTTTACTCACGTTATATTCCTCCAATGATCTTCAAGTAGATTATCCTATGATAAAAATACTAAGTATTATACACGATTTTATGAGTTTTATCAAGAATAAGGGGAGGGTTTTTAAATAATAATTTTCCTCACAATACTTTATTAAGGTTCTGAATTATATCTAAATTAATATTGATATTTGTCAAAAATTATGTTAGTATATATCTAGGTATATTTTTACTTTTAATATATACCTATAACTCTCAAAATATAGTATTGCCTATTGATAGATCTATGTGTGGCATTTATTTATTTATCCAATATCAATTTACAGCTGGATTTATAATAAAATTATATTAAAAAGACGGAGAATCACATGCCTTATTTTGAATGGAATCTTCGTCGCTCAGATGTACCTTTACATCGTGAGATCAAAAATTCTCTTTTGCTTCCTGAGTTTATCTTAAATATTGCTAAGAATCGAGGAATAGATACATACCCTGCTATCATGCACTTTGCCTTTCCTCAAATGTTTTCTTTGCACAGTCCCTTTTTATTAACAGATATGGACA
>JBOFDR010000204.1:0-8167 GCA_051647205.1 Brevinema sp.
ATAAGGATAACTTGTTTTTTTAAATTATTAATAAATTCATGATTAATCAGATGATAATTTTCATTTTTAATATAAGGTACATGCAGGATAATCACATCAGCCTGATTTTGAAGTTCGTCTATTGAGACAAAAGATACAATTTTTTTTGCTTCTTCAGAAGGATGTGGATCTACTGCAATTACCTTTGCTTCAAGACCTATAAAACCTCGAGCAGATTGTAACCCAATCCGACCCATTCCAATAATCCCTACTGTTAAAAAACGAATTTCTTTTGAAAAATAACGATCTAGTACAAGAAAATTTTTTTGAGAAGTATGGCTTGCTACAGCAAAGGTATTTCTTGTAAATCCTAAAACCATTGATATTGCAAGCTCAGAAATAGCATTAGAAGAGTAATGAGGTACATGAGCACATAATTCAAAACCAAGATCCAAAACCGCTTCCAAATCAATGTGATCAGTACCTACCGTTCTTGTTAAGAGAAATCTTATTCCAAAGTTTTTCATTTTTTCAAGAGTTTGTCGATCTGTTTTACAATTCCCACGAAGCATAACAGCATCAGCACCCTCACAAAAATCAATATTATCATATCGAAGCAAATCTTCTACTAAGATTAATTCAAAATCATAAGAATTAAGACGATGAAAAAAATCCTTTTCAATTGATCGCACACCATAGCATATTATTTTCATAATAAGTCCTTTTATTTATATGTTTTATAGATTTTTTATCAATATACTACTAAATCATTTATGATACAAAAGAGAAATAGTTGGGTATAAAATTAATTATTTATACTAAAAAAAATAACCCCTTAATAGTCTAGAATCAAAATCATAAGAAATCACTTCTAAAATTATCGTATAATATAGGCGTAAGCAAAAGAGATTATCTATGAGCATTTGTTTAAGGATAATTACTTTAATTACCAAAGAAGGAATGATGAATATAAATATATTAGAAATCTATGATTATTTTGCACCACGTCAGAAATACTATTATGATCAACTTCCAAATACTCTAAATTTTGCTTCTGAAAAAATCAATATTAGTGAGTATCTAAAAGGTTCTTTAAAACAAACACACTTAATTCCACCTTTTATAGTACATAAATCAACTAACACTCCTATGAATGGAATAAAGAGATCTTTAGTAGATTTACACCTCAATCCAACTCCCAAAAATTCACCGGATCAGATCACAAAAATCATTACAGATGAGATGCTAGAATTTTTAGCAGATGAGATCTTAAAACTAGATGTGCTATAAGATTTTAGCTTAGATAAATCCATATCTTATAAGCAGAGTCTTTTGATTTTATTTAATCATTTTATCAAAAAATCTACAAAAACATCCCCTTTTCTAGAGGGGATGTTTTATATTTCATTAATCAGAGTATCTATATAATCTAGGCTTTCTATAAAATCCGTTTTTTCTATTTCTAAAGGGATAAGGCTACTCTCATAATGCAATCTCGAAACAGCTGAAATTGCATAAGTATACTGAGGATCATAATTAGTAATCTCAAAATGAAGTTTATTCAGCGAAGAAAACTTGGCAATAATATCTTTTGATTTAGATCCTTCAAAATTCTTAATGTTTTTATCAAATCGATATAATAAAAAATATCTAGTATGCTTAGGATCACTATTTTTCCAAGTGAATTCTAAAATATTTTTATTAGTAACTACACTAAAATTTTGAGGATTCGCAGGAATAATTGGTATAAGGTTCTTATTAGTAGGAACAAGAGCATGATTTTTATAGATATTTTGAGCAACTTCATTAGAGATATTTTTAATGTTTTTTTGGATTGCGTTAACACTGTAATGAGATACTCCTGGAATTTTGTGTTCCCGAGCAAAAGATACTTGTTCCCTAATGTGAGAAGTAGGCCATTTTTGGTCACATATCTTATAAACTCCAAGACCAATATAAAGATTTACACGCTCATCGACTGCCTGTTTCCACCATTTTACAACTATATCATAGGGAGCTGCCTTAGTGTCAAAATGCCAATAAATCTGTGGCATAACATAGTCAATCCATTGATTATGAATCCAAGTTAACACATCAGCATAGAGGTTATCATAGTTGGTTTGACCTGCTCTTGTGTCAGATCCTTTTGGGTCAACGGATTTATTTCTCCATACCCCAAAAGGACTAATCCCAAATTTAACATAGGGTTTAGTTTTTTTAATTTCTTTACTAAGACGCTTTACAAAACGGTTAACATTATCTCTACGCCAATCAGCTTTATTAGAAAAGTTCTTAGCGTATTTTGCCCAAGACTTATTATCATCAAATTCTAGAATCTTTCCATTCCGATAAGTTGTGTAAGGATAAAAATAATCATCCATGTGTAGTACATCAATATCATAATTATTAACAATTTCTAAAATTTCTTTGGTAACATAATCTTGAACGTCGTTATTTCCAGGATCAAAATAATAACGTTTATCATACTCTACTACCCAAGATTTGTTGTTTAAAGCAATATGGTTAGGAGAAAGAGATTTTAAGTCAGATCCACCATTAAGAACACGAAAAGGATTTATCCAAACATGTGTCTCTAGATTCCTTTTTTGAGCTTCTTGAATAAAATAAGCAAGAGGATCATAACCAGGATCTTTACCCTGTATTCCTGTTAAAAACTTAGACCAAGGTGAAAATTTAGATTGATAAAAAGCATCAGAAGTGGGTTTTACTTGCAAGATAACAGCATTAAATTTTAAAGCTTCCAAGGTATCCAATAAAGATGATAGTTCTTGTTTTTGTTGCTCTTTAGGAAGATTGTTAGCAGATGGCCAATCAATATTAAATACTGTCGCAATCCATGCCGCACGTAATTCTCTTTTGGGAGACGCTCCGTTTAAAAAACATGGAATAAGCATTAAAAACAACATTATACGTAGCATTATAGAATCCTTATATATAGAGATATATCAAGTTACGGAATAAAACAATAAAACTTGAGGATTTGAGTTTTTATGGATAATATACTATAATTTTTAAAAATAAAAGGGTTTTTGTATGAAAATTAGAAAAAAAATACTAGATGGACTACTAAAAAATTTCGATGCTTCCAAAATTAAAGCTGTAGCTATTGATATTGATGGAACACTAATCAATCATGAAGGGACATGTACTTCTAGAACAATCAAAGCAATCGAAAAATTAATCAAATCAGGACGAGAAGTATTTTTAGTAACAGGACGTGGTGTTTGTACATCTCATCCTATTGCCAAAGAAGTACATATTCCAAAATATATGATCAATTATAATGGGGCTGTTATTTGGGATATAGTAGATGAAAAAAGAGAATATGAACTCTGTATTAATCAAGATACATCAAATGAGATTATAAAAATCGTTAGGGAAGAAAAATTATTTACTGTTTTATACAGTGATGATAAGTATTATTATGAAGTAGACTGTGATGAAGCAAAAAGCCTTGTAGAACGTGTAAAGATAGAAGGTTATTTAAAAAACTTTGATCTGATTGATAATACTACTTTCCAAAAATTCTTAGTAAGTGGTTCTGAAGAAAACATTAATAATCTAGAAAATCGGCTCAAAAAAGAACATGACGATCATATCAACATGATTCAAACTACCCCTGGTATGCATAAAGAAAATGATCAATACCATACTTGTCTAGAAATCATGCACAAGAAAGCAAACAAAGGTACAACATTAACAAAATTATTAACAATGCTGAATATTTCTACTGAAGAGACAGTGGCTTTTGGTGATGATAAAAATGATATCGAAATGCTTAAAGATGTCAAATGGGGAATTGCAATGGGAAATGCTCGTCCAGCTGTCCGTGAAGTTACTCCTTATACTACTCTTACTAATGATGAAGATGGAGTTGCTTATTTCATTGAAAAATATATCCTTGAAGAAGATGTTTAGAAAAGTCACTCTTAATTTATTATTACAAATAAAAATTACATAGCATAAATAAAAAAAGCATAGATTAAATCTATGCTTTTTTTATTTTATATTATTAATGAGAGTTATGTTGAAGTCTTTGTAGGGTTTTTAAAATATGCTTGTGCAAAGTTTTAATGCCATACATAATCCCATCTGTCATCTCTAAAATAAGATCATGTTTTTCTTGATCAGAAATATATTGAGGCATCTCAAGTACTTTTTGTATTGCCGATTGAATAGATACAGAAATAATTTGAGTGATTTCTTGATGATTTTTTATCTCTAGAAGTTCTTGTATTTTGGTTGTTTCGATTAAAGATCGTTGAAGATTTTTTTGACGATAAGATTGTTTTATATTAAACAAACAAAATTCTATCTGTTTAATAATAGGTGTAAGAATCGTACACATCTCTTCTAAATAAGCTTGAAATGAGCTCGAATCAATATTGCTGTGAAAAGAAGGATAAGATTTTTTAATAGGAGTTTTCAGCCTTTGGAATGCCTTTTCTACAGAACAGTGAATTGCTCCATTTAAGAATGCCCCTTCCATACCTGCAACAATAACAGGAACAACAGTCTGAGCAATCTCATCCGAAAACCAATCCCGAAACAATACAAATCGTGCATCAGCAAGTACCTGTGTTCCGTTTATTCTTCCTTTGATTAACTGGGCATGAGCTGGATAGGAAACATGTGCATTTTTAGTATTACCAGTTATCAAACGATTAAAATTAGTATAACTGAATTCTGTTAGAATATTGCCTTTATTATGAGTTTTATTTTGAGAAAAAGATAAATCTTGCCCGACCATAATAATAGAAGAAGCTTTTAGTTTTCTTGCTAGGTCAAAAGCTGAAGTTGATACTGATCCACCAGAAGCTAGAAGCCCACACTCTCCCCAATAAGGAACAAAATACGGATAAAAAGGAAAAAGAGAATCCATTAACACAATTCGATCATTAGTATAGTCTTCAAAAGTACTATCATGAACCCCAGGATCTGCAATCAAAAAATGATTTTTTAATCTACTATAACGAAGATAAAAAGCGTTTTTTTCTTGAGGATCTACTGTAACGACAAAATCAGGTTCTAAAAAATATTTCTCCAACATCGGTAACGCAGTATCACACGCGATCAGATGAGCATGATTTTTATATTTTTGAAGATAAGGAATTGCTTCTTCTAAAGAAGGACCTGCTCCAATCATAATAGCACTTTGTCCATGAGCAACGCCAACAAAGGTATTTAATTTTTGAGAAACAAAATAACGATGGAGATTTCGAAAAATATTCTTTGCCCAAAGCCTTCCAAAGCGAACTAATGTCGCATCACCTACTTCATTTTTACGAATTGCAGCTGCTAATATCTCTTGGATTTTTGTCATTTCTTCAGGAAAAAGATCTAAATAAGGACGATGCATCATAAAAGAAAGATCTTTAACTTTATGCTGTTGCAGAAGGTTTGTCAGCTCATTAAGTGATCTTGCTAAAAGAACATTTTTTTGATTAAGAAGTACAGATAATTCAGGACGTAATTCTAATGCTATTTCAAAAATTTCGGATTTTGGTTCAAACACAATTAAAGGTTCAGTACGATACTCCAATACATGCTCTAGCAAATAGCCCAACCCTAAGCCTCCAAGTACAAAATAAGAAGCATTGAGATTAAGTTGAGCGGTTATTTTTTCAGCTTCTGCTTTAGGACGAGATGAATGAAGGCGTACCGTACGTTCTTCATGAATGATAGAAAGATTAGGTGTATGATCATTATTAGTGATTATTTGTATTATCATAACTTATTCATCCGTTAAAATTCCTGCCGATATCACTAAAGCAAAAGCTTTTTCAATAGACATATTCAAAGGAATAATATTTTTTTGATCTGTAAAAACAAACCAACCAGTTGTAGGAATTGGAGTAGTAGGAATAAAAACAGGAACTTGATGAGAGTTAGATTTTTGGATATGAGCAGTATTTTCTCCTGTCACAAATCCAATCGCATATGTTTTTTGTGTAGGATAAGGGATGAGTACTGCTTGATTAAACTTATTTTCTTTAGTTTGATCCGAAGAAAATATTTCTGTAATTTTATTAATAATCTTATAAACAGAACTTAGCATAGGAATAGATTCAAATATTTTATGAAGCATTTTTCGGAATCCAAAACCAATTGCACTTTCACCTAAAAATCCTAACATACAAATTCCTAAAAACATCACAATCATTAGAAAAATATTGAATAAAAAATCTTGATATATTACGGGAATTGTTGTCGAAAAATACGGAAAATGGATACTAATCACTCTCATTATTGTATATAAAGATCTAAAAATCCAGCTTAAAATAGAAATAGTTCCAATAAAAGGTGTTACAAACACGATTCCATTCAAAAACCATGTTCGAATTAGATTTTTTTTACGTGGTATGCCTGAATTTTTAGAGGTATCTAAGTTAATTGTTTCTGTAGTATTAGTACCAACAGAAATAATAGTGGTCATTGCCTGTGCAGAAGCAAGCAAGCAAACATCTGTATCATCTTTTCGGCAAAGAAGAAAAAAACCAGCCGAAACCAAAGGAGCCGAAGGAAGATAAACTGTCAACCACTCTTTTCCTTTTTCTGGTCCAAGAAAAATATTAGCATTATTTGCTGTAATAAAACCTATACTTTTTGTTTGAGTATTAGGATAAGGAACAATAATACTTTGAGAGAGGCGCTTAGAAAAATCATCTTTCTCCCCATTACTAAAGATCACAGCAGAAACTTTTTTGAATGTCTGATAAATAGGTCGAATCATCGTGGGCATCGTCAAAATTTTTTCGGTGAGCATATGTACAAATTTTCCTAAAACAGTAGATGCAATCATCCCAAAAAAGATAATAAGTAAAAGGACAATTAATAAAAAAATCAAATCAAATAGGATATTAAAATAAGAGAGAGCTTGCCATGCTTCAGGAAAAAATTTCATAAGACTATTAGGAATAAGATTTCTAAGGAAACTCCAAACCCAATTGATTACCCAAAATGTTAATCCTAAAGGTAGGATAAGAAAAATTCCTTCCTTAAATAATGTTGAAAAATTATGATATTTTTTCATAAACAATCCCCTTATAAATTACTCAAATTTATCTACTAATAATATTCTTCTAACAATTTTTGCAAATAATGGTGCAGCAACACCCCCACCACTTCGTTTGCTACCTTTAGGATTATGAACAGCAATAACGACGACTAACGAAGGATTTTCCACAGGCAGTATCCCAATAAAAACAGTGTTATTACGCCCTTCACTGTATCCTTCTGAACCAGCAATCATCCCGGTTCCAGTTTTCCCACCAATTCTTAGTCCTTCAATTGCAGCTCCAGCACCGGTACCACCTTGTTGAAGAGCTGTTTCGGAAGCATATAAAAGTTCCATTGCTTTTTGAGGATGAAAAAGTTGTTGACTGGTACGAGAGATTTTAAGAACTTCCTGGGAATTAGTATCTTTTAATGAAGTTAGTAAAATTGGTGGTATATAGACACCTTGTCCTCCAATTACTGAGGCAGCAATTGCTAATTGTAAAGTAGTCACACCAATTTCTTGGCCAATTGACATCATCGGTTTAGAAAGAGCAGACCATCTTTTGGGAGGATGAAGAATTCCTCTCTCCAAACGGGTTAGAGGAAGATTAGGTTTTTTACCAAATCCTAGTTCTGTCAACCATAAATAATAATCATGAGAACCAAACTGTTCCGACATACGAGCAAAAGACACATTGGCTGACTTTTGGAGCATTGTTTTGAGATTGATATAACCATACAGAGGTTTTGAATAAGTATAATTACCCACTTTATATGGCTCAGCATCATTAAATTTTGGAGAAATAGTGGAAGCAATACCTTGTTCCATTGCAAAAGCCGCTGTAAATAATTTCATTACAGAGCCAGGTTCGTATATATGAGCAATAGAGATTGGGTAATTATTGGTACTTATTTGTACAAGACTCACAATCTCCCTATTACTAAGGGAAATAACCACAACGCTACCACTATCAGCACCAGATGCTTTTACTACTTGATCCAATTCCTCATACACAACTCTAGAAATTTGTGCATCAATAGAAAGAGTAGCAGTATGACCTTCTCTCAGATGGCTGTCAATAGCATACTCAAGTCCATACAATCCTTTTTTGTCTCGTCCTAGAACTCCGAGAATAGGATTTAAAAAAGGATAAGGATAAAAACGAGA
>JBOFDR010000205.1:0-1947 GCA_051647205.1 Brevinema sp.
AACAAAAGAAATACCCAAAATCACAGGAATAAGCATTAAAATCCTATAAAAAATATATTTTTTCACAGCTTTCCTCCTTTAAAAATTAGATATGTAAAATAAAAACATAAAACCCTAAAAATAAGATAATCGCTAAAGCCTCTCGAAGAGCTGGCCAAATCATACTCTTAAATCCTAACGGCAATCTATCTGAAGCAATAAACTGTGCATCAATATTATAATACCAAGTATACAAGTATATCCTTGGTAAATGATAGGCCTGAGAGATAAAAATAGGGTTAGAATGGTATAATTTTTGTATTCGATAAGTATTCAGAATGGTTTTTCTAGTATTTTGACCGTTCAAATCTTTAAGAATAAACCTTGATGCCACACCTTCTTCTCTTAAATATTCTTGCATCACAAAGACTTCTCGATCTCGACCACTTAATAGAATAAAGACCTCTTGGTTAGTGACCTTTAATTGCTTCCATATCTCCAATCCTTTTTGAAGACGTTTTTCAAGTGCAGGCACAGGAGTGACATCCAATTGATAACCGGCTCCTAAGATAACAATTAACTGAGAATTTTTAATATTCATAGATTTTGGATTGTAAGTTGCAACAAAAACAGTTAGTCCGATCAATAAAAGTACAAAAATAATAAGAATACTTAAAAACACTTTTTTTAATATTTTCATAAATATATAACCTACACATAGCATTATAGTTGATTTTTAAAATAAAATCAATGTTTATCTACATGAACGTGATCATAGGGAAAAGAAATCAAAATTAAATCTAAGAAAATGAATCCCTTTATTTTTTTAAAATAATGCCGATAAATTATTATATTTATTATAGTATAATAGAAGCATTACTATCAAATAGCAAAATACACTAAGATCAAACGGATTTGATCTGTATTTAAATGATAGTAATAAAAAATAAAATCTGTGAGGATACGCATGTTTGAAAAGGGTTTGTCCGTGTTCTATCCCTTTCATGGGGCTGGTCAAATCGTTGAAATTGAGGAAAAGGAAGTCCTCGGTGAAAAAAGAGAGTATCTTATTATCGAATTCCCATTAACCCATACTAAAGTAATGTTACCAACTAATAATCTTGAAATAACTGGGTTAAGACCTCTTGCAACGGAAAAAATGATTAAGCAGAGTTTTGATATTTTAGCATCTGATGGGGATGTAAATACTTTTGATTGGAAACAACGTTATAAATTACATACAGAAATGATCAAATCAGGAAAAATACTTGATATTTCAGAAGTTATCAGAAATTTACATCGTAGAAATATTGTTAAAGAATTATCTTCTACAGAAAAAAAACTCTATAATGACGCCTTAGATATGCTCGCCGGAGAAATATCTATGGTTCTTAGGAAAGATTGCGAAGAAGTTAGAAATGAAATCGAAACGATCTTAAAAGAACATGCTCCATCACTCGATGATTAACAAAAAAAGCTCTTGAATAGTCAAGAGCTTTTTTATTTTAATTGGACTTTTCAAGTTTTCATAAGTATATTATAATATAAAACATTTAGAGGATTGAAATTATGCCTGGTAAACTTTCAGAGGATATTTTGATGATATTTGCAAAAAAGCATCATATTAAGATCAATAAACAGACAAAAGATGATCTCATAACGCGGATTAGAAATCATTTTCCTAGCATCCAAAAAATGCATGAATCACTTTATTCTTTACTCAAAACCCATCCTTATCCCCCTAGTATAAGAAAGGTAAAACGAATCATTTTACCTTTCAAAAACATCTCTCACATTCAATCATATCACCCTATTACAGTTCTTCCACAATCTGACTCTCATATTATGATTATCTGGAATGTAAGTTTTGATGAAGAACTTCCTGAAAAAGCATGGCAAATCAAAGATAGTTTTGGATTAGATATTATCTTACCAAGATACTCACGATCTGTTATTATTCCGATAACT
>JBOFDR010000206.1:0-2175 GCA_051647205.1 Brevinema sp.
TAGTGAGTAAGGCCATTAAATCACCTTGTTTTTCTAGAGCTGGAGCAGAAGTAATCTTTATAGGGGCATTTAATTCTATAGCAATAATATGACTGAGCGTTGTTTTTCCTAGTCCTGGAGGTCCATATAATAAGACATGGTCCATTGCTTTAGCTCGTTTTTTTGCTGCTTCTATATAGATAATCAGATTTTGTTTGATTTTTTGTTGTCCAACAAATTCCAGCAGTCGCTGAGGACGAAGAGAATCGTCTTTATCATCAGATAATTTATGAGGATTGATAATATTTTCTTCTATCAAGGAATCTCCTCCTAATTATTTCGCATAATTTATATTATATTGGATCTCTTATTTTTTGTCAATTCAGTAATAATGAAGATTTAGAGCTGTTTGTTTCGTTGCGATTTTTTTACTCTTCTTTTATAATATTATTAATATTAAATATATAAATGATCGATGAGAAGACTTTTATGAAATTATCTGCGTTATTCCTTTATCAAAATATCGAGCAAGATATTGATATTATCGATATTACTAATGATTCTCGAAAGGCAGTTTCAAATACTTTATTTATTGCTCATACAGGTTTTGAAAAAGACCTTCATCAGTATATTTCTAATGCTTACCAAAATGGATGTCGGCATTTTTTAATTGATAAGTCGAGATTACATGAGTTTGATTATCTGGATGCTTTATTTATTACGACAAAAAATCTCAAAAAAGAAGCGACACGTATCATCCATACTTTTTTTAATCATCCAGATAAAGATATGTTCCTTATAGGGATTACGGGAACTAATGGTAAAACTACAACTGCTACTCTTATTAATAAGGCTCTGCATACTCTAGGGCAAAAGACAGCGTTTTTTGGGACAGTGGAATGGATCATTGGCTCTGAAAATCTCAATGCTCCAAATACGACCCCTGATTTGATAGATCTCATGCGATTTTTACGAAAAGCTGTAGATCAAGGAATCAAATACCTTGTAATGGAAGTGGCCTCCCATGCGCTTAGTTTAGGACGTGTGGAAGATCTTGCCTTTGATGCAGTTTGTTTTACCAATCTTACTCAAGATCATCTTGATTATCACGGTGATTTTGAACATTATTTTGATGCAAAAAAATATCTTTTTACTCATCTTCTTGCTCAATCTTCTAAATCTTCTAAAAAAGCTTTTATTAATATTGATGATCCTTATGGAAAGCGTCTTGCAGATATTTTGAGCAAAGATCATATTGATTTTGATTCTTTATCTCTTGAGAGTAATGCTTCTTATTATGTTGATCAAGTTGAGCAGAGTACGATAGCTACTAAATTTATTATTCATGAGTCTGATCAAAAAATCACCACAACATCAACTTTACTAGGACTATTTAATGTATATAATTTTATGATGGCATATATGGTATTGAGGTATATTGGTTTTGACAAAGATGTTACTTTGAATGCTCTTCAAAATATCAGTGTTTCTGGTCGTCTAGAAAAATATATTTCTCCGAATCAGGTTACTTTTTTGATTGATTATGCACATACTCCTGATGCTTTAGATAAAGCAATCGAAACTATTCAAAAAACACTTTCTTCTGGATATAAATCGATTGTTGTTTTTGGAGCTGGTGGAGACAGGGATCCTCTTAAAAGACCTCTTATGGCTCAATCTGCCTCAAAAGCTGATATTGTGATTGTCACCTCAGATAATCCGAGAACGGAAGATCCACAAAAAATCATTGATCAGGTAATAAAGGGATTCTTAGATTTATCTTCTGTGTATCAAGAGATTAATCGTAGCAAGGCGATTCAATTAGCTTATGATCTTGCAAGGCCTGGCGACGTAATTTTAATTGCAGGTAAAGGGCACGAAAATTATCAAGTTATAGGGACTCAAAAAATTGATTTCTCCGATCTAGAAGAAGTAAAAAAAGTTTCAAAAAAACTATCTAAGTAGGCTGAGCATGAAAATATTAGTTATTGCTGATGATAAAAATATCTTAGCATTAAATAAAATTAATCATATCCAAGATTTATCAAAATTAACAGACTCTGAAACTAAAATTTGTTTTTTAGCCCAAGAACCAGAAACACAAGAGCTCGAAAAATTACAAGCAGAAGGTTTTCGAATTCTTTCTTTATCTTCACTAATTAAACAATCACTTGTTGTGGCACCACCAAAATTTAC
>JBOFDR010000207.1:0-2338 GCA_051647205.1 Brevinema sp.
AATATCCACCCATAATATAAATTTTATCTCCAGAAACGACAGTACTTAAGCCTGAACGTCCTTTAAAACCACTGGCATTGGCATTAAAATTAGCTGCTACTGTTTCTATAGAGGCTTTATTAATATAAAATCCACGTTCTTTAGCAATTGCCTCAGCCACAAATTGAGTACCTTCTTTATTGGATATAGAATATTCAACTTCTGCTTGTGTATCCTTAATATTAAATAAAATAGTTGAATTATTAATTTTTAGATAACCAAAATATTTTTCATGGTATGGCCCACGATCATTAATGTTCTCTGAAAATAATCTGAAAATACCAAAAGCAGGCGTACGTTCCATAATATAAATATCTGTCTTAAAAGAACCAACTCTACTGTTAAAGACAGTAATTACTTCTTCACTAGCAGCTATGTTCCATACTTCTGTATCTTGAGGACTAAATGCTAACGATGCATCAATACGAACCCACTTTTCTTTATCTATACTATTTAAAGATCCATTAGGTGTTTGTAAGTCATTTTGAGTATTAAAGACCCATGTGTGATTATCTTTAATTTCGTTAGCAAAAACAGATATTTCTGTTGCTAACGAAACAGGATCTCTGACAACCTTTCTTGTAAAATTAGCACGGATGCGATTTTGAGATAAATCAACAGATAAACCTAGCAACATAAGAGTACCAAAACTTTGGTAAGTATAAATAGATTGTGTAGGAGAAATGTTGGTTCTAAAGATCATATTAAAAGTTCTAGCACCCACGACACCACTCTTTTGGCAAACATATTTACCTGTGTTAAGACCTTCTTCTGAACCAAGAGGATAATCTTCAAATGACCAAGTTTCTGACTCATTTGGATCAAAAATACCTGAACGGGATGTTTTTACCCAAGGATTTAATGTTGTAAATATTGATAAAGAAGGACTTCTTACTAATTCTTGGGTAAGAGTCACACCTGATCTAAGAGAATTGATAGATTGATCTCGTGATCCTTGAATAGAAAGCATTACTTTTGGTTTATCATCTTTAGAAATATTAATACTCATATATGAATTATTATAATTTCCTGTTCCGATAAGTTTAAATGATACAGAACTGTTATTGTGATGAGTGGTAGGATCTATTAATCTATAAATACCAGAAGCACTACTCGAAGGTGCGATAATAAGAACTTTTTGAAATTCAGTAAAAAACATGAATTTTACGTTATTTTGTCTATACATTTGAGTATTGATAGGATTTAGATAGTTTAAATCATAAGGTTGAGTGGTTTGGGTGAGTGAACATCCTGTTAATGATAAAAATAAAAATAAGATAAATTTTTTCATAATTGAGTATCCTTAATATCAGATTATTTTAAAATGAATATATTATATATATTGAATTGTTAGTACTTTAATAAAAATAATTTATAATGAATTAGAATACTATTTAGCAAGAATCGATTCATATTTTTTTAAAATAGGAGCAACTTCTTGTTCTAAAAACTCTTCAGTTTGTTGAATAGCAAATCCAATAAAATTATTTGCAAACAGAATTTTTTCAATTTCATTTTTTGATAAAGGAAATTGAGGATCGTTTTGTAATAATTCAATTAAATTATTTTCACTACCTTGTTCTTTTACATTTTTAGAAGCTTCCATAGAATGAGTGCGAATAATTTCATGGATTGTTTGACGATCGCAACCCTTTTTAACTGCATTCATCAAAAGTGCTTCTGTCGCGATAAAAGGTAATTCATCATTAATATGTTTTTCGATCATTTTTGGATAAATGTTTAGCCTATTTGCGATTTTATCACATAAAATTATTATTGCATCTACACCGAGAAAGAGTTGAGGAATGCTAAGTCTTTTATTTGCCGAATCATCTAGCGTTCTTTCAAACCACTGTGTCGAAGAAACTAAACTTGGTGAAACACTTAGTGAAATCACAAATTTTGCAATAGCAGCGATTCTCTCTGATAAAATAGGGTTTCTCTTGTAAGCCATTGCACTAGAACCTACTTGATGTTCCTCAAAAATCTCTTCTATTTCTTTTAAATGTTGTAATAAACGAAGATCGTTTGTAAATTTATGTGCGGATTGAGCAATTTGGCTCAGAAGACCTGCAACCTTGGCATCAATTTTTCTATCGTATGTTTGTCCACTAACAGGAATTGTTTTTGTAAATCCAATTTTTTGAGCAATGAGCTGATCAATTTTTTTGAATGTTTCGTAATCACCATGTAACAAATCTGCAAATCCACTCCCTGTGCCTACAGCACCTTTAATGCCACGAGCAGGAAGTTCTTCAAGGAGTGAATCTAACTGTTTCAGATCCATTAGAAAACTTTG